>CAZYDA010000038.1:0-8545 GCA_964645275.1 uncultured Dehalococcoidia bacterium
AGGGCCTGACCATCAAGGGGGGCTTGAGGATGCTGGGCTTCAGCGAGGTTGCCGAAGTACGGGCGGGAAAATACCTCGAGATAAAACTCGATGGGTTAAGCCCCGAGAGGGCGGGGGAGAGGGTGAGGGAAATGTGTCAGAAGCTCCTGGCCAACCCGGTAATCGAGGACTTCCGCTTCGAGCTGGAGGAAATTTAGCTTAGGGTTTCCTTAGTGCTGGGGACCTCTCCAGAAATGCGCCTATCCAGGCCGACGGCCTGATCCATTGCCCGACCAAGGGCCTTAAAAAGCGCCTCAGCCTTGTGGTGATCATCCACCCCGTAAAGGACGCGGGCATGGAGATTGAAGCGTCCTTCAATGGCCAGAGACTGAAGGAAATGACCTATTAAGTTGGTGGGAAGCTGACCTAACTTTTCCTGACCGAAGTGGACCTCGATCTTGGCATACCCTCTGCCGCTCAAGTCAACCGCTGTGAAGGCCAGGGCCTCGTCCATCGGCACGATGGCATGCCCCATCCGAAAGATGCCCCTCCCCTCCCCCAAGGCCTCCCGAAAGGCACGACCCAGGCAGATGGCCACATCCTCCACCGTGTGATGTTCATCTACCTCCAGGTCCCCTCTGGCCTCGAGCTCCAGGTCAAAGCGGGCATGTCGAGCAAATTGGGCCAGCAGATGGTCCAGCATCCCTATCCCGGTATTTACCTTCGACCTCCCAGCGCCATCCAACACCAGGTTGATCACCACCTCGGTCTCACCAGTCCGCCTTGAGATTTTTGACTTGCGGCCCATGTCTCCTCCATCCCCCAGGCCAAAGGGCCCTGGGGAGTTACTGCTTAGCTCCCCTCCTCCGATTCCACGCTCTGAAGGTAACATTCAAGGGAGCAAAAAAACTGCCTCGGTGGGTCTTCCCATCTCCAGTCATAAAGCACCTTGAAGCTCTTACCACACCTATCACAGACGGCATCTAGAAACTCGCCCTCCTTATGCTCAAAAGGGTTCCAGCGGTTAGGAGATCCTGGTTTGGCCGTTGGCTCGGCAGTCTTGGCCTTCACTATGCGACCCGTCTTCGGGTCGCGGAATCTCCTTAGTCTTTCATCCCAGATCAGTTTCATCTGACCTTTACCACGCCAAGGATGACCTCCTCCCCACCCAGGCGATGCTGCTCCACCCAGGCCTCCTCGGGAGGCTTGTCCGAGATAAGCCTGCGGGAGAGCGTCTCTCCTTTAACATATTCGGCAAACTTGCTCATTACCCTCCCAACCTTCGGGCCTCCCTGATAGTAGGTCTCAATATGGTCGGCGATATCGAAGCCGGCCGATTTACGCATCAGTTGCAGGCGGTGCACCAGCTCTCGGGCAATCCCTTCCTCAGCCAGCTCCGCGGTGATCTCGAGGGACACCCCAACCCGATAGCCTCCTTCCTCCGCCAGGCTGAAGCCTTCCTCCCCCAGAAACCTGTCGGTGGTCAGGGTTACCTCCTTCACGTTGAGCTCCTCGGCTATCTGGGGGATGAGGCGCTCGAGGCTTTGCTTCTCCCCGGGCGTGCGAAGTTGCACCACGGCGGCCTTCAAGGGCTGTCGAACCTTGATTCCTGCCTTAGCCCGGGCAGCTCTCCCCAGGCTCACCGCCTTCATCAGCAGCTTCATGTCCTCAGCCAGCCTCTCGTCAACTTGTGAGCGATCCGGAGTGGGAAATTCGCAGAGGTGAACGCTCTCCGGCGCCTCGGGGTAAACCGAGCGCACCAGGTTCTGGTAGAGCTCCTCAGCCAGGAACGGAGTGAGCGGGGCCAGCAACTTGGAAAGGGTGACCAGGCATTCATAGAGGGTAGTATGGGCAGACATTTTGTCCTCATCATTTTCGCTCTTCCAGAACCGGCGGCGGCTGCGCCGGATGTACCAGTTGGAGAGCTCCTCCACGAATTCCTGAATCCTCCTCCCCGCTCCGGTGGCATCGTAACTGGCGAGACACTTATCCACCTCAAGGATGAGCCGATGAAGCTGAGACAGGATCCAGCGGTCGAGCTCAGAGCGGTATTCTAAGTCCTGGGTCCTTTTGGGGTCGAACTTATCGATGTTGGCATAGATGGTGAAGAAGGAGTAAGCGTTCCAGAGGGTGAGCACAAATCTCCGCAACGCGTCGTTCACCCCCTCCATGGAGAAGCGGCGAGCAACTCCTGGAGGGGAAGCGGTCAGGAGGTGCCAGCGCAGGGCATCGGCACCGTAGCGCTCAATAACCTCCCAGGGGTTGACCACGTTCCCCTTCGACTTGCTCATCTTCTCCCCCCGTGCATCCAGGATATGGCCCAGGCAGAGCACGTTCTTAAAGCAGGGACGATCCAAGAGCAGCACGGAAAGGGCATGCAGGCTGTAGAACCAGCCCCGGGTCTGGTCCACTGCCTCGCAGACGAAATCAGCGGGGAAGCGCCCATTCTCGAAAATGTTCCCGTTCTCAAAGGGATAATGCCACTGCGCTAGCGGCATGGCTCCGGAATCAAACCAGCAATCAATGACTTCAGGAAGGCGACGCATTCGCCCCCCACACCGAGGACAGCGGAGGATGAGATAGTCAACTTGAGGGCGGTGGAGGTCTTGGAGGCAATCCTCAAGATCATGGCCTGCTTCCTGCATGGCCTCAAGGTGGGCGAGCTTCCTTATCTCCTCCCGGCTTCCGACGCAGCGCAACTCCTCACACTCCTCACACCGCCATACAGGAAGTGGAGTGCCCCAGTAGCGTTCTCGGGAAAAGGCCCAGTCAACGTTGTTCTCCAGCCAGTCGCCGAACCTCCCGTATTTGATGTGCTCCGGGTACCAGTTCACCTCGAGATTGCACCCAATGAGCCGGCCCTTTCGGGCCGTCGTTCGGATGTACCAGGAGGGCTTGGCATAGTACAACAGCGGGGTGTCACACCTCCAGCAGAAGGGATAGGTGTGGCGAATGACCTCACTGCGGTAAAGCAACCCTCTTAAGCTGAGTTCCTCCAAGATGAGCTTGTCGGCCTCCTTGACGAAGAGGCCGGCAAAGGGGTAGGCTCCAATGATTCTCCCCTGGAGGTCAACTGGCTGAACGAAGAAAAGACGGTTTTCCCGGCCCGCCTCGAAGTCCACCTCCCCAAAGGCAGGGGCAATATGCACAATTCCAGTGCCCTCTTCCAAGGAGACAAAGTCCCCGCCGATCACGGGATAGAGTTCGGGCGCTTCCTCCATGCTTACCTTGTCATAAAGCTCCGGACTCAGTTGCTCGACCCTCACCCCGAACTGGCCCGGCGGATAAAGTGGCTTGTATTCCAGGCCGAGGAGGTCCTCACCCAGCACCTCTCCAAGAAACTTATACTCGCCCCTCAGCGACTCGGAGACTCGAGCACTGGCAAGAATGAGCCTCTCCCTCTGGCCATTAGGGCCCTCGACCTCCACCAGTGCGTACTCTGCCCCGGGGGCTACCGCCAGCGCAGTATTCCCCGGCAGGGTCCAGGGGGTGGTAGTCCAGGCCAGGAAATAGGTTGGCTTGCCTGACTCTTGAAGCTGCTGATAAACCTTAGCTTTGCCCTTGCCCGATGGCCTCGGGGCCAGCCTAAATTTTATGTAAATTGAAGGGTCTGGGGTATCGTCCTTGTAGCCGAGCGCTACCTCGTGAGAGGACAGCGAGGTGCCACAGCGGGGGCAGTAAGGAGTTACCTTATAGCCCTGGTAGATCAGGCCCTCGTCCCAGAGCTGTTTTATCATCCACCAGCACGTCTCGATGTAGTCGTTCCCCAAGGTGATGTAGGGATGCTCCAGATCTATCCAGAAGCCGATCCGACGGGTGAGCCTTTCCCACTCTTTGATGTGCTGCAAGACGCTTTGCCGACATCTCTCATTGAAGCGATCCACCCCATATCTTTCGATGTCCGGCTTGGAGGATATGCCCAGCTCTTCCTCCACCTCCAGCTCCACTGGGAGTCCATGGGTATCCCAGCCAGCCTTACGCGGGGCATGATAGCCCTTCATGGTCCAATAACGGGGAAAAACATCCTTGAAGACCCGAGCCAGCACGTGATGGATCCCGGGACTGGCGTTCACCGTTGGTGGGCCCTCATACAACATGAAGAGCGGGGCGCCCTGACGCTGCTCCACGCTGCGGCGAAAGATATCTCCTTCCTCCCAAAGGCGGAGGATCTCTGCCTCAAGCTGAGGTAAATTCAGCCGGGGCTCAACCCGGCGAAACTTCTCACTCCTCAACTTCTACTTCTCCCTCTCGCCGGGGTGAGATCATCACCCGCCGGTTTTCCCCGGTACCAATGCTTCGGGTACTCACCCCAGGCTGCTCCCGAAGGGCAAGGTGAACTATGCGGCGGTCCCTGGCCGGCATGGGCTCAAGCGTAATGGAACGGCGGGTGGACCTTACCAAGTCAGCCACGCGCAAGGCCAGTTCCTCCAGCTCCTTCCGGCGGCGCTGGCGGTAGCCAGCAACGTCAACCAGCACCCTGACTGCCGATTTGAGCTTCCGACTCAGGATGAAGTTCACCATGTACTGAAAGGTGGCTAAGTTATCCCCCCGACGCCCGATGAGGAGACCCAGCTCCCCCTTTTCATCCTCCACCTCCACCTTTACCGGGGGGGCCTGTCCCTCCTGCTTCTCCACCTTGACCGTGGCCGGGATCTTCATCAGGAAGAGGAGCTTCTCCACCACCTCCCTGGCCAATCCTGTTAGGTCAACCTCCTCCTCAGGCTTGAGTGGAGTAACCCGGACCCTGGCCTCCTCACCCCCTATCCCCAGAATCCCTGACTTCCCCTCATTGAGGATCTCAATCTTTACCTCAGACCGTGACCTTCCAAGCTGGTTCAGAGCTTTCTCGATCGCCTCTTCTACCGTCTTGCCGCTTACCTCAATCGCTTCCATAGTCTTTCTTCCCCCCAAAATATAAATTTTACTTTCTCTTCTTTTTAGTTGGAACCCCGGCTTCATGGGTGACCCCTGCTGGGGAGCGACCCACCAATCCACCCCAGCCCATGACAAAGTACTGCACCACTATCCCGATGAGATTCATCACCACCCAGTAGAGCGAAAGACCGCTGGGAAAGCTAAGGGCAATGAAGCCAAACATGAGCGGCATCATCCACAGCATCATGTTCGCCATCTGCTGCTGCTTGGGGTCAGGCGAGGGCATGGTAGACATCTTCTGCAATACCCACATCGAGGCCATGACCAGCAGGGCCAGCGGGAAATCAGGCCGGGCCAAATTCATCCAGAGGAAGTGATTTTCCACTGGGATCGCCTGCTGGATCGCCGGCACGAAGTAGAGGTGCTGCGAGAGATCCAGTAGGCTCTCCGGAACGGCCACCATGGCTTTGATGACCGACTGATAGAGGGCGATCCAGATGGGGAACTGAATGAACAGCGGAAAGGCACAGCCCAGGGGATTTACCCCGGCCTCTCGATAAAGCTTCATGGTCTCCTGAGAAAGCTTCTCCTTGTTCTTGGCGTATTTCTTTTGCAGCTCCAGGAGCTTCGGCTGTAGTTCCTGCATGGCCTTGGTGGACTTGAGCTGCCGAAGCCTGAGCGGTAGGATGAAGAGGTTGACAATAATGGTCAGCGCTATGATCGCCAGGCCGAAGCTCCCGCCAAAGGCCTTGGAAAAGAGCATCAGGCCATTGAGCATGGGCTCAAGCAGTAATGTATTCCAGAGCTCGATCATCGGCTTATTCCAGTGGGAGGCTGAAGATTCTTACCCCGGTCTTCGCCTCCAACGCATGAAGTTCATTATCCTGACTCATCAGGTATACTCGACCTCCTTCAACCCAGGGGTTTGCCAGTATCGGTGAGCCCAGGTCAACCTCCCAGACCTTCCTCCCGGTTTGGGGATCGAGCCCGTAGGCCCGCCCATCCTCCGAGGCCACCACTAAGATCCCCTCAGCCATCACTGGAGAGGAGTGGAGAAGCCCCTGAGTCTCGAAGAACCACCGATCATGCCCCGTCTGGGCATCAAGGGCGTAAAGCTTATGGTCGAGAGAGCCAGCATAAACCATCCCTCCTTCAACCAGTGGCCTAGACCAGAACCAGTTCCCTGCCTTGAAGGACCAGATGACGCTGCCATCGCGGCAATCCAGGGCGTGCAGTTCCCCCTCCAGGGTACCCACGTAGACCCGGCCTTCGACCACGGTGGGAGAGGAGAGCACCGCAGCTTGAAATTCCTTCTCCCAGAGAAGTTTTCCAGTCTTTATATCCAGGGCGTAAAAACGATGATTCAAGCTGCCGAAGTAAATCCGCTCACTATCCACAGCTGGGGTGCACCAGATCCTAGCTCCGGCTTCAAACTCCCACCGAAGCTCCCCTCCCTCAGCTCCCAGGGCATAGAACCTGCCATCGGAAGAGCCGAAGAGAGCCAGCCCTGCCGCCACCTCAGGACCGCCGACTATCGGACCGTCGGTGGAGTAGGCCCATTTCCGCCAGCCCTTCTCCGCATCCAGGGCATAGAGTTTCCCATTATAGGCACCTATATAGACTGTTCCCTCAGAGACCCTGGGGGCAGCGTAAACGGCCTCCAGATCCTCACCAAACTTCCAGGCAACCCTGGGATTGTCCGGATTGGAAAGGTTTACCGCCTTCACCTCACCTTTTCTCGTCCCCACATAGAGCATTTCCCCAGCCACCACTGGTCCAGACCATCCCTTGGGCTGAGATTTATATCCTGGGGCACAAGCAGGAAGCACTAAAGCGAGGAGGCAGAGGAGCAGGATTATGGCCTTCCAAGGCCCTCGAAAAATCATTGATTTTTCGGGGGGGATTCGGGGACCCCCAAAGACGAACCTTTTAGGTCTACGACCACTTCGTTTCCGAGGATCGCTTTTCCAGAAAGTCTCCCACATCAGACTAGGGGACGGGATCGAACCCACCTTTACAAAAAGGATGGCAGCGAGCAATTCGCTTGAGCAGGAGCCAGCCTCCTTTAAGGACGCCGTGCCGCTTGATGGCCTCGTAGCCATACTCTGAACAGGTAGGAAGATAACGACAGGACTTGGGAGTCAGCGGCGAGATGGCCTCACGATAAAAGGAAATAAAGGCTAAAATGACCGTTCTCACCGGCCCTCCTCAAGCAAACCGGCCCGACGAACGAGCCGTTCGACGTGTCTTTTTACCTGCCAAAAATCAGCTCCCACAAGCTCCTCTCGGGCAATGAACACCAAGTCCCAGCCCGGTTTCACCGGCAACTTTCGGCAACTTTCCCGCAGAAGCCTCTTCACTCGATTACGCCTTACCGCACGGCCCAAGCGCTTGCTCACCACAAAACCAAAGCGACTCTGGGTCAGGCCATTGGGCTTGGCCCTGAGTATAAGAGGCCGGCTTCCCCATCCCCTCCCCCCCTGAAACACCTCAGCAAAGGCTCTTCGGGGCAGCCGCTGTTCTCTTGAAAGCACTTCGGGCCAATTGGGAAAATTCCCGCCAAGCTAGACGGTAAGTCTGTACCGGCCTTTAAGGCGACGGCGTTTAAGTATTCTTCTCCCCCCACGAGTACGCATCCGCGCTCGAAAACCGTGCCGACGTTTGCGGCGTATCCGCTTGGGTTGATAAGTTCGCTTCGGCATAAGGACAAAGCCATTATAGGTTACTCATAATTGGCTGTCAATTGGTCAATTTCTGAGCTTAAATTAAACCCGAAGACTCTCAGGAGTGGGTTATAAGGCCGGCTCCAGCACCCAGACCGACGTGGCCTTCGGAAGGGAGCTCGCCTCGACTTCGACCTCGCTCCCTCCAACTCGCCTCACACTTTCCTTACCCTGGAGAAATTCCTCCACTGGCGAGATAGGATAATCACACTTGGGCGTCTTAAAGTGCATGGGGATGGCAATCTTGGGCTTTAAGCTTCCCATTACCCGAGTCGCCTCCCGGGCATCAATGGTGTAAAAGCCGCCCACTGGAAGGAACAGAACATCAACCTGGCCTATCTGAGCCACCTGCTCCCCGGAAAGCACGTGTCCCAGGTCGCCCAGGTGACACAGCCTTACTCCATCCAGGGTAAAGCAGAAGATCGTGTTCGGCCCTCTTTGTCTCCCCCCTGAGGGATCGTGGAAGCTGGCCACGCCCCTAAACTCGATCCCTTTGGCCTTATGCGTTCCAGCCCCGCGGATCACTTCGGGGCTCCCCTTGATTGCTGCAACGTTGTTGTGATCCCCATGTTCATGACTGACCAGCACCACGTCGGCTGATTCCTTTATCTGGCCATAACTGAGTCCCGCACCAGTGGCATACGGGTCAGTGATGACCCGCGTTCCATCCCTGGCAGTTAGCAAGAAGGCAGCATGTCCCAGCCACTTAATTTGCATCTCGCCCCCTTTGACCTATGATTGTTTTTCCTCGGCTAAAGCGGTAGCGAACCTGACCAGCGTCCTGGTGGGAATGCCAGTGGCTCCCTTGGAGAAGTAACCTCGCTCCTTCTCCAGAAAGGCCGTCCCAGCGATATCCAGATGCACCCAGGGAGTATCCTCGATGAACTCAGCCAAAAATTGCGCGGCGGTGATGGCCCCACCCCAGCGACCACCGGAGTTCTTTATATCCGCCACCTCACTCCTGTTCT
>CAZYDA010000039.1:0-8376 GCA_964645275.1 uncultured Dehalococcoidia bacterium
CTCCGTCTCCTCCGCCTCCATGAGCTCCACCACCACCTCCCTCACCTTCTCCTCCGCCGGTGAAAACTCCGCCTTCCTCTCCTTGATCTCCCAGGCAGTCAGCCCAGCGAAGAGCTCATTGAGCCGGCGAGAGATGCGACCTAGCTCCTCCTGGGAGAGGGCCGGCTCCAGAACCAGAATTTGTTCCTTGAGCTTGGCCTCTCGCAAAAGAAGGATCAGGAGGACGAGGAAATCCCGCAGCGAGATAAGCTCCAGATGTTTAAACTGCGGCCTTGAGATACGAGGGTAGGTGATGAAGGCCGCCGCCCGCAGCATTCGGGAGAGCACCGCCGTGGCCAGCCTGAACCATTCCTCAATCTCCCGAGCCACCTGATAGAACTGATGCCGGATGAGGGTCTGTACTTCCTCCGGGAGCTCTTCCTCCTCCATCAGCAGCTCAACATAATATCGGTACCCCTTCTCAGAGGGAATCCGCCCGGCCGAGGTATGAGGCTGAATGACATATCCCCCCTCCTCTAACCGAGCCATCTCCTGTCGAATGGTGGCCGGACTGACCCCCAGGTTGTACTTCTGAGCCAGGATCTTCGAGGCCACCGGCATCACCGTGGCCACGTACTCCCGTATCAGACTCTTCAGTATGCGGCCTTCCCTTTCCGTCAGCATTGCTCCATCTCCGGCGTTTTAGCACTCTCAGTAAGAGAGTGCTAATCACACTTTAGCACCTTCGGATGCTTTTGTCAACCGGTTAACCATTTTCTGTAAGTTTGGTTGACAACTTTACCTCTGGCCGCTAGAATGGAGAACGTGAGGCAGGCAATACTGCGCGCGCTCCGCCAAGGTCGTCCGATCTCCGGAGAGGCGCTGGCCCAGGAAGCTGGTGTCAGCCGAGCTGCCGTCTGGAAACATATAGCCCGACTCCGGCGGGAGGGATACGAGATTTGCTCCTCGCCAGGAGTGGGCTATTACCTCAAGGGCTCCCTGGATATCCTGCTCCCTGAAGACCTGGCTGAGGTGGCCGCGGGGGGGTGGCGGATTATCCTCCACCGGGAGCTCCCCTCAACCCAGGAAGCTGCCCGCAGGCTGGCTCTCGAGGGGACCAGCGAGAGAACCATAGTCCTGGCGGAGAGGCAGACGGTTGGCCGGGGCCGGGTGGGAAGGAGCTGGTTCTCTCCACTTGGAGGCCTCTACCTCTCCCTCATCCTGAGGCCTAAACTTGCGCCTCCGGAAGCTTCCCGCCTTCCCCTCCTCGCCGGCGTGGCCGTGGCTCGGACCATTCGGAAGACCTCCGGACTTGAGCCCAATCTTAAGTGGCCCAACGATGTGCTGATCGGCTCAAGGAAGGTCGCCGGGATATTGTGCGAGCTCGGCGCTGAAACGGATCGGGTGAACTACGTCATCCTGGGCATCGGGGTGAATGTAAATAATGACCTCCCTGAGGAGCTCAAGGGAGTGGCCACCTCCCTGAAGCGGGAACTGGGAGGGGAAGTCCCTCGAGCGGACTTCATCCGCTTGCTTCTGACCGAGCTCGATTCACTCTATCAGGAGCTTCAAGAAAAGGGCTTCGAGCCCATCCGTCGGGCCTGGAAGGAGCTCAGCTCCACGCTGGGCTCGCCGGTGGTGGTGAACAGCCTTGGCCAGGTGCTCGAGGGGGAGGCCATTGACGTGGATGAGGACGGAGCACTTCTCCTGCGAAGGTTTGACGGAGCACTTGTGCGGGTGGTTGCCGGGGATGTCTCCCTGCGGCCCTTGGAATGATCTTGCTCCCGGATGGATTGGCTCACCCTGGTCATCATCGTCGCCTATCTGGCCATCATGCTTGCCATCGGGGTCTTAAGCCGACGGCGGGCGGGGGGGGCGGAAGGCTTCTTCGTCGCCCATCGTCGGGGGACGATGGCGGTCATCGTCGGGTCCCTCGTGGCCACCATTATCGGCGGGTCGTCCACCATCGGGCTGGCCGGGCTGGGATTCAGTCAGGGGTTGGTCGGGGCCTGGTGGCTCCTGGTGGGGGCCATCGGCCTGGTGGTGCTGGGATTACTCCTGGCCCGGAGGGTTCGTGCCTTTGCCCTCTACACCCTCCCTGAGCTCCTGGAGAGACAATACGATCAGCGTGTAGGCCTGGCCGCCTCGCTGCTCATCGTGGTGGCCTGGGTGGGGGTGGTGGCAGGGCAGATCGTGGCCGCCGGAAGGCTCTTCTCCGTCCTGGGCCCGGGCTCGGCCCATCTCTGGATGCTCCTCTTCTCCCTGGTTGTCATAACCTACACCCTGCTAGGGGGACAGTATTCCATCATTCGCACCGACTTCGTTCAGGCGATGCTCCTCTTCGTTGGCATCCTGGCTGCCCTGGCGGTCATCCTCCCACAAGCCGGGGGGATCAGTGGCTTGAAGTCCTCTTTAACTCCTGAATTCTTCTCCTTTCCACTCAGCGTCAGATTTGGCCCGAAGCACCTGCTGTCCTTCCTGTTGCTCGTCGGAGCCACCTATGTGGTTGGACCGGACATCTATACCCGGATCTTCAGCGCCAGGGATGAGACAGTGGCCAGGAACTCAGTCCTCATCTGTGCCCTCCTCCTCTCCATGGCCGCCTTCGTCATCGTCCTGCTGGGGATGTGCGCCCGAGTTCTCTATCCCGAGATCTCCCCCGAGCAGGCCCTGCCCCAGGTCGTCCGGCAGGCCCTACCCCTGGGACTCAGTGGAGTGGTCTTTGGGGGGCTTGTCGCCGCGCTCATGTCCTCAGCCGATACCTGCCTCCTCAGCCAGAGCGTGATCCTGGTGGAGGATGTGCTCAAGCGCCGGTGGCACCTCAGCGACCAAGAAACGGTCCAGCTCACCCGAGTGAGCATAGCCTTGCTGGGAGGAGCAGCCCTGGCCCTGGCCCTGGCCCTGAAGGGGGTAATCGCCTCCCTCCTCTTCGCCTACACCATCTTCACCTGTGGGCTGGTGCTGCCGACGGTGGCCGGCTTCTTTCGAGAGCGGCTGCACCTCACCTCAGGAGGAGCCCTGGCAGCCCTCATTGGCGGAGGACTGGTGGGGCTGTTGGGGAAGCTGCCCGGCTTGGCCCTTCCCCTCAAGGGTGACCTCCCGCTCCTGGGGTTCGCCCTGAGTGCAGCTCTCCTCTTTGGGGTGAGCTTCTTGAGGTCGGCCGGGAAGGGTTGAACTATCTCGCTGAAACCCGTAAGATTCTTCATGGGCAAGGAGGATTTCTTGGCTAGCGTGGAGATAACCTGGTTGGGTTGGTCCTGCTTCCGGTTGAAGGGCAGGGAGACCATCATCCTGACCGATCCCTATGAAGGTCTGCAGGAAGGCAGCCTCGAGGCTGACATCGTCACCATCAGCCATGAACACCCGGGCCACAACTATACAGCCGCGGTAAAGGGGGAGCCAAAGTTGCTCCATGGGCCGGGAGAATACGAGATCAAGGGGGTTTTCATCTACGGGCTTCAGACATTTCACGATGGGGTGAGGGGAAGGGCCCGGGGAAAAAACACCATCTTCCTCATCGAGCTCGACGGGATCAAAGTTTGTCACCTGGGCGACCTGGGGCATGTGCTCTCCGCCGAGCAGGCCGGGGAATTGAGCGATACCGATGTGCTACTAATTCCCGTGGGCGGGGGGAGCACCATCGGGGCAGCCGAGGCAGCCGAACTCACGAACCTCATCGACCCGAAGCTGGTTATCCCGATGCACCTTCGCCCGGAAGGGGAGAAATCAAGTGCGGGCCTGAAGGCCTTCCTTCAGGAAATGGGCCTTAAAGAGCTTGTGCCGGTCCCCAAGCTCGCCATTACCAGAACAAGTCTGCCCACGGAGACCCAGGTGGTCCTGCTAGAGCCGAGACTGTAAGGGCCAGCAACTCACAGCCAGGCCAAATGGTCTGAGAGTGGGTTGACACGGTCCCTCAGGATGATATAATGGAAACAGAGAGTCGAGGCACCATCCTGATTCGGGAGGTGCAGGGTGAGACTGCAGGCGATGTTTGGGGTGTGGCAAATGATCAGTACTTCCCCGCCGAGAGGCGGGGGTCCTATAAGGCAGGTGCTGACCTCAGGGGTTTAGCACCTGGGGATTCTTGGTAGAACACCAAGAGCTCGTTTAGAAGAACACCAGGGGGGCGCCAAATGGCGCCCCCCTAATTCTAAGGAACCCTCCTCATTTTCTATGTCCCAGCTGGTTTGTGGCGCTTTTTGAGGGTTTCCTGATTACTGCTGGCCGAGAGGCGACAAGATGGCAAAAAAGACGTCCTGAGGCCTCTCTATCGGGTAATCCAAATTCACCGTTATGAGGATAGCCTCTTCGTGGTGGTCGCCCTTGAGTTCCCCGGCCTCAGACTTGAGCGGAAGGGTGCGAACCTTGGCCTCACCAAAGGAGCAAAACCCATGATCGGAGATGACGATGAGCTGATTGCCTCTCCGCGAAAGAAAGCCGGTACCAAAGAGAAGCTCTCCTATTTCCCGATCAAGCCTGCTGTACCACTCCAAGACGCAGTCCTCGCCCCAGTGGAAATGCTGTACCCGGTCAAGAAGGGTGTAGACGGAGATAAGCAGGTCAGGCTCCTCGGATAGAAGCTCCTTCGTCTTCTCAGTAACCCTTTCAAGCTCCTCCTGCCATTCCTTTTCGTTGGTGGGGAGCCCAAAGCCTACGGGCTTAAAATTCACGTTGAAGGAGTAGGGAGGGACTATAAAGGGGACATTGAGTACCCTCACCCTCTTCCCCTTCCGATGCAGGATGTCCCAGATAAAATCAACCTTTATATCCTCCCTCTTAATGAGCTTGTTCCCCGCAACGAAGCTCTCATGGCCATGCTCCTCCGGGGTCTTTCCGGAGAACATCCCGCACCAGACCGATGGGGAAATGGGCTTCTCCTTGAGAATCAACTCTCGGCACCTCCCCACCTCACAGAGCTTCCTAAAGGCAGGCAGCCTGTTTATATGGGGTCTTATCACCTTCCAAGTGGCAGCATCTATTCCCAGGACAAAGATCATCTCCCGGCCTCCAGAACCACTCCAGCTCCGATGTTCCTTCCCTTCCTCGCCAGGACAAACCTGCCCAGCTCTGGAACTTCGGAGAATTTCTCGACCACCAGCGGCTCGGTTCCAAAGATAACTGTAGCTGCCTCATTCTCCCCCGCCTCCCCCGGATTCCTCTCCAAGATTTCACCGGTCTCAGAGCTGATCCTCTCCCTTATCTCCCGTACCACACACCTTGCCCTTCTCGTCCCACACTTCACCTCGAATTCGTCTCCCCTCCTCATGCTTCCCTCGAGAAGGACCACCTCGCCCAGAAATTCATTCACCGTACTGGGAGGAGCCTCGAGATGTCCCCCAACATCCCCCCTTCTCGTCGGGCATCCTACCACGATTCCAATGCTGTCTCCAGATTCTGCCTCCTCCATCTCGCCCTTAAAGACCTTTATTCTCGCTACCCTCCCTTTAGCGCCGGAGGGCTGGAAGAGAAGTCCATCCCCCATCCTGAGGAAGCCAGATTCCACCCTTCCTACCACCACCCTTTCCGAATCCACCTGATACACATCCTGGACCACGAACCTCAGGGGTTTTCCCCCCACCCTTTTCGGCTTTATCTCGTCAAGGGCCTGGATGAGGGTGGGTCCCCGATACCACCCCATCCTCCCGGAAGGCTTATAAACATTATCCCCCTCCATGGCCGAGATGGGGATGAATCTCGCCCCGGAGAGGCCCAGGGAGAGGAGAAGCCGGATGACATCTGCTCTTACCTTCTCGAAAGTCTCCCCCTGGTAGTCAACCAGGTCCATCTTGTTTATCGCCACGATGATCTTCTTTATCCCCAACATGCTGAGGAGGAAGGTGTGCCTTCCCGTCTGTTCCTGAACCCCGTCGGGGGCAGAGACCACCAGGATGGCCACCTCGGCATGGGATGCCCCGGTGAGCATATTTTTTATGAATTCTTTGTGTCCCGGGACATCCACAATGGTGTAGTAATTCTTTCCCTTGAATAGTACCCTCGTCGTATCTATGGTGCGCTCCTCCTTTAGCTCTTCCTCGAAGGAGTCGAGGAAGTAGGCGAATTCGAACCTTTTCTTGTATTCCTCGAGGAGCTTCTGGATCTCGGCGAGCTTGTCCTCGGGGAGGGTCTCCGAATCGTAGAGGAGCCTTCCTATGAGGGTGGACTTTCCGTGGTCGACGTGACCCACTATGACTACATTTATGCTCATGTTATCCCTCCGGTAAATCAAAAATCAAAATGCAAAAGTCAAAATGACAATGCAAAATGTAAAGGTCATTTTTTGCCTTTCAACGTGAGGATGCTGGTGGCAAGGATATTGGCGATTTCGGTCACCTCTTTTAGAAGCTTGTCGGTTGCCTCTTCTTGGGCTTTGCCTGAATCCTTCAGCAAACTCAACTAGAATTTCGTCTCGTTTGCTGATTTCAAAGCATAAGTGAAGAAGTTGGCATAATCTCGCCTTGAGGCAGCACTCTGGGCCTCGACTACATTAGCCCCGATGCTGGTAGCACTCCGTAGCAATTGGTCACCGATAATTCTCGAGGTTTGCCCCTTTGGCAGCTGTTCAATGAACTCAATAACATCCAGAGCAAATCTATAAACTCGACCTCTAAATTCCTCTTTGAATTTTAACCTGTCATTTTTCATTTTGCTTTTTAACCTTTGCATTCCTTTCACATGTATCCCAGGGCGCGGAGCTTCTGCATGGTGAAGATTCGCTCCTTGTCCTGAGCCCTCCCCGCCCTCTCGGCTATCTTCGTCGTCCTCAACTCCTCCACAATTTCATCTATGGTGGAGGCGTTCGAATCTATCGGGAGAGTACAGGGCTCGCATCCCAGGCTTCGGTACCTCTTTCCATTCCTGGCGAAGTACATGGGATTTATCGGGATACCCTCCTTCTTGATGTACTCCCAGACGTCCAACTCCCGCCAGTGGAGGATGGGATGAATTCTCATATGAGTTCCCTCCCTCACCAGGCCCTGAAACTGGTCCCACATCTCCAGAGGCTGGTCTCGGTAGTCCCACTTAAAGCTCTCATCTCGGGGGGAGAAATATCTCTCCTTGGCCCGGATGCCATGCTCGTCCCTCCTTATGGCGAGTATAAGGGCATCAAAGCCATGCTTCTCCAGACACATCTTTAAAGCCTCGGTCTTGAGGCTGGTGCAGCACTCGAACTTCCCCCTCTTCGGGCTCATTCCCTCCTTTATCGCCTCCTCATTTCTTGCCACCAGGAGTTCAAAGCCCCACTCCCGGGCGAGATGGTCTCTAAATTCGTACATCTCCCTGAACTTGTACCCTGTATCTATGTGGATTACCGGAAAGGGGATTTTGCCGAAGAAGGCCTTGCGACAAAGCCAGAGTACGGTGGTGGAATCCTTCCCCGTGCTCCAGAGGACTGCCACATTCCTGAACTCCGCATAGGCCTCCCTTATGATGTAGATGCTTCGGTTCTCGAGGTCTTTGAGTTCTAACATAAGCATTACCTCCTACTGCGAGCTCACTTAAAACACAAAAACCCGAATAAGGGTCAGGGCTCCAAGCGCAGCTGTAACCAGCCCGATAATTATCTTCAATTTATCCGGATCTGCCTTCCTGACCATTGTGGCAGCGAAGGGAGCAGCTACAACAGAGCCGGCGCTGGTCGCCGCGGCGAGGGCCCAGCGTATCTCCTCCTCCAGCAGAACATAGCCCAAGAAGCTCACCGCACAGACCAGGCCCACTGCCAGAGCGGTGCTTCCCACCGAACTCTTCACCCCTCTTCCGCTTATAATCTGTGCCCCGGTTACCACCGGCACATACCCCCCGCCACTTATCCCCTTATTGAAGGAACTTACAAGTCCTAAAGCAATAAGAGCCCTCCAGGAAAAGGCACCTGTGCCTCGCTTGCAGAGAATTAATGCTCCTACTCCCAGGACTAATATTCCTACATAAGCCTCGAGAACAACCTTCGGTATGTGAACTGCCACAAAAACTCCCCCAAGAGCTCCGAAAATTCCACAGCTGGCGAGGATAAAGATCACCTTGGCATCGAAGGAGCGGGGGAGGTAACCAAACCTTCGAAGCCTCTCCTTGATGACTTCCTCATCCCGCCTGAAGTCGAGACTTATATTCCCGGCGCGGTGATGGGCTAGCCCGCCTACTGTTCCCCCAACGAGCTGGCTCAGAAGCACTGCCGGAACGACCTCCAAAGGAGCGAACCCAATTATGAGAAGGAGGGGTACAAGAGCAGTGCCATATCCTGTTCCCAAGGAGATGCTCGCATACTGGCAGAGGAAGGCCAAAACAGCCACTAGCACCAGTATCGCTGGGTTTATCTCCACTCTGTCTCCGAAAAGCAAACCTAATCAAGATAGCCTAAAGCCCTCAACCTCTTCTTCACCTCTTCCTCCTCTTCAGGACTGA
>CAZYDA010000040.1:0-2903 GCA_964645275.1 uncultured Dehalococcoidia bacterium
GAATTTCGTCCGAATGATGGCCCTTGATTTTCTCCATGTCCTGGGAGCTGTAGTTGACTATCCCCCGACCAAGCTCCTCCCCCTCCGGATCATAGATAGCTACCACATCTCCTCTTTCAAACTCCCTTTCCACCCCGACCACCCCGGCCGGTAGCAGACTTCGGTTTTGCTGCTGCAAAGCCATCCTAGCTCCCTTATCTACTATCAGCTTCCCTCTCACCGGTAAGCTCAGCATCCAGCGCTTGCGACTTTCCAGCCGGGATACTAGGGCGGGGAAGAAGGTGCCCAGCGGCTCACCGGCTAACACTCGCAGGATGACCTTCGGCTCCCTCCCATCGGTGATGACCACCGCCACACCCGATGCCGTGGCCAGCTTTGCCGCTTCTAGCTTAGTGCGCATGCCTCCCGTCCCCTCTCCTGAGCTTCCCTCAGCCAGGCGTTCCAAGTTGGCATCGATCCTTTCCACCTCGGAGATGAGTTGGGCTCCAGGCTTGCGACCCGGGTCTCTAGTATAAAGTCCCCCTACATCGCTCAATATCACCAATAGCTCAGCGTCAATTAGATTGGCCACCATGGCTGAGAGAGAGTCGTTGTCTCCAAAGGTGGTACCTTCCAGCTCCTCCACTGCCACTACATCGTTTTCGTTCACCACCGGTACCACGCCAAGCTCGAGCAAGGCCCACAGGGTATTGCGGGCATTAAGATAGCCCACGCGGCTCGTCATGTCAGCGCGGGCAAGCAGGGCCTGAGCTACTTTGATGCCATGGCCCTTGAATAATTCCCGGTAAAACTGCATCAGTTTGGCTTGTCCCACCGAGGCCAGTACCTGTTTATAGGGGATTCCCTTCGCCTTGCTGTCTAACTTTAACTCCCTTTTTCCCAGTGCTATAGCCCCAGACGATACCAGCACCACCTGCCGGCCATCACCTCTTAATTGAGCTACCTGCCCGACTATATGCTCCATTCTCTTGCGGGCCAGGCTTTTCCCCTCGGTAAGGACATTTGTGCCTATCTTTACCACTAATCGCTGACAATGCTTTAGCTCTTCCCTGCGCTGCATCACAAAAGTCCCGATGTTCTTGGACTTATTTTATTCAAATCACCCTTATATTGTAATATTAACCAAGTAAGAAAAATAGTAATCAGAGGGAGGACTGGCAGACCGAGGATAACTGACTCTTCAGATAGCAAAGGCCTCAACAGTTCTGCCAGTAATCCGCTGAAATTATCTACAGAAAACAACCCTGACCGTGAGGAACATTTAGCGGGCAGAATTATCCACAGTCCCAACGGTTTATCCACAAAATAGAGGGACTTATCCACAGGTAAGGACTTAAGGGGTGGTTGATTCCGTGTAAAGCAACTCCTTTATTTCGAGGATATCCTGCCGTAGGGCGGGGCTAACTTCGGCTTCGCTGGCGATCTTCTGGTAGCCGTGGAGAATGGTGCTGTGGTCCTTACCTCCAAGGTATCTCCCGATCTCGGTCCAGGAACACTCCATCTCCTCGCGCAGAAGATACATGGCTATCTGGCGAGCCAGGACAACCGGCTTATCCCTCTTTCGGCCCTTGAGAACCTCGGGGCTGAGGTTAAAGTAGCGAGCGACGCAGTCGATCACCGCTTCTGGGGTAAGGGTGCGCTTGGCCTCGCTGGTGGTGATGTCGAGCAAAGCCTGAGCGGCCAGGTCAGTGGTGATGGGGGCGTTTACGAGGTGAGCATAGGCAGTAATCCGATTGAGAGCTCCCTCAAGCTCCCGGATGTTGGTTTGCACCCGTTTGGCAATGAAGTAGAGCACCTCCTGGGGGAGCTCCAGGCCTTTCTCTCTGGCCTTAGCCTGAAGGATGGCCAGCCGCGTCTCCAAATCTGGCGGCTGGATGTCCACGATGAGCCCCCACTCAAAGCGGGAGCGAAGTCGGTCTTCGAGGAGGGAGAGCGCCTTCGGTGGGCGGTCGCTGGTAAGCACGATCTGGCGGTTGGCGTTGTGCAGGTCATTGAAGGTGTGGAACAGGCCCTCCTGGGTTTGCTCCTTGCCCATGATGAACTGGATATCATCTATCAGAAGCGCATCCACCCCCCGGTATTTATTGCGGAACTGCTCGGTGCTCCTTTCCCTGATGGCAGTGATGAACTCATTGGTGAACTGTTCTGCGGTGACGTAAATCACGCGATCGGTGCTTTGCAGAATGACGTGGCCGATGGCATGAAGCAGGTGGGTCTTTCCCAGCCCCACCCCTCCATAAATGAAGAGGGGGTTATAGGCCTGACCAGGATTCTCCGCCACCCCCAAAGCGGCGGCGTGAGCCAGACGGTTGGAGTTGCCCACGATGAACGTGGAAAAGGTATACTTCGGATTGAAGCAGTGATGTTCTAATTCTGCCTCCGCAGCGTGGTCAGACCAAACCTGAAACTGTACCTCTACAGGGCGGCCCAGAAGACCTCCCAGGGTCTTCTGAATGAGGTGGAGCAGCCTCTTCTCCAGCCACTCCTTGGCGAAGGCATTGGGCACCCCTACCACCATCTGGTTGCCATTGAGCGAAATCCCTACAGTGTTCTTGAGCCAGGTCTGATAATTAGCCCGAGTTACTTGAAGTTCTAAAGCTCCTAAAGTTGTTTGCCAGACTTGTCTGGCCTCTTCCATGAAATGCCCTCGAGGAAATTTGGGGTTGAAAAGAGCCGGGATAGCAAAAGAATAACAGGACGAGCGGCCGGGGTCAAGACTTTTTCGGGGAATTTTTCGGGCCTGCGGCGCTTCATTTTCCGAGATTTTAGCCCCACCATGCTATAATAACCTTGACTTGATGAACGCTGGGGCGAAGCTGCGCGATTTCCTGCCTGGAGAGGTCTTCCGGCTGTTGCGGGAGCTTGGGGAGGTAGCTGCTGGTCGGGGGGAGGGAATTTACCTG
>CAZYDA010000040.1:2913-8290 GCA_964645275.1 uncultured Dehalococcoidia bacterium
GGGGGGGGGGGTGGGGGATCTGCTTCTGAGGCGGCGCAATCTAGACCTCGACCTGGTGGTTGAGGGCCCAGCCATTCCCCTGGCACGAGAGCTGGCCCAGAGCAGGGGCTGGCGAGTAACTACTTATCCGCAATTCGGCACGGCCAGGATTTCCCGGGGGAACTTCCATCTGGATCTCGCCACCGCCCGCGGCGAGACCTATCCCCAGCCCGGGGCTCTTCCCCGGGTGCGGCCGGGCACCCTCCAGGAAGATCTCTTTCGCCGGGATTTCACCATCAACGCCCTGGCCATAGACCTCACCCCAAACCGTTTTGGGGAACTCTTGGATTTCTACGGAGGACTCCAGGATCTAAAGCTTGGAAGGCTTCGGGTGCTGCATGAACTTAGCTTCGTTGACGACCCCACTCGCATCCTCCGGGGGATTCGCTACGAGCAGAGGCTGGGATTCTCCTTTGAGCCAAAGACCGAGGAGCTGGTGTGGCGGGATGGTCGAGTGCTGGAGCAGATAAGTGGCGAGAGGCTGTGGCACGAGCTGGAGCTCATCCTGAGGGAGGAAAGCCCGGAGAAGGCCCTCCTTCGAGCCTCTGAGCTCGGCGTATTGCCCCATCTGCGCCTCAGAATCTCAGAGGCGCTGGCGGAGAAGTTCCCGGAGGCGAGGTCCCGCGGCTGGACGGAGCCTTCGGTTTACCTGGGTCTCCTGGCCAGCGAACTCAGCGAGAAGGAGGTGGAGAACTTCGTTCAGCGACTGAAGCCCCCTGGCTGGGCTCGGCAGGTCATGAGAGAGGTGGTAAGGCTCTGGAAATCCCTCCCGCATCTTTCTCAGGCCACCCGACCAAGCGAGGCCTGTCGCCAGCTCGAGGGCTACCAGGAGGAGACGCTCAAGGTTGCGTCTTTACTGAGCGAAGGCGATGCGGGGCGCTGGCTCAGGCTCTATCTGGAGAAACTCCGCTTCATCAAGCCTGAGCTCACCGGTGAGGATCTCAAGCAGATGGGTGTGCTGCCGGGGCGGAAGCTGGGCGAGCTTTTGACCCGACTTCAGGAAGCCCGTCTGGACGGGGAGGTGAGCAGCCAAGAGGAGGAGGTAAAGCTAGTGCAGAGGCTGCTAAGTGAGCTCTGATCTCCCACAGCGGTCGAGGATGGCGGCCAGATATTTGGTCGCCCGAATAAAATCCGCCAGCCGGATGTTTTCGTCGGGGGCGTGGGCGCGGGATTCCGGGTAGCTTACGCCCAGAGAGGCCACTGGCAGGCCCAGGACTTCCCGGAAGGGGAACATGGGCCCGGTGCCGGCGAAGGTCGGCACGATGAGGGGCTCGGCACCATAGACCATCCTTGCCGCCTCGGCCATGAGTCCCACAAGGGGAGAATTGAGGGGAGTGCGGGCGGGCAGTTCTCCCTCATGACAGGTGATGGAGACATCGGCAAACCCGTGTTTCTCCAGGTGCCTTTTTAACTTTTCCAGAATGTCCTCCGGGCGCTGCTGAGGAACCAGCCGGAAGTCCAGCTTGGCCGAGGCAAAGCTAGGGAGGACCGTCTTGGAACCCTCGCCGGTATAGCCGGAGAGGAGTCCACAGATGTTGCAGGTAGGTTCCAGCAGGTGGTGCCTCTTCAGCTCTTCGCCCTGAAGCCCTTGAACAAATCCCTTAAGCCCTAGGCTTTCCTTCAGCTCCTCTTCCTCTGAGGGAAGGGCCTGGATGGCGGCCAGCTCCTCGGGCGTTGGCGGCACCACCTCGTCGTAGAAGCCCTCGATGAGGACGTTTCCCCGGGGATCCTTCAGGGTGCTCAGGGCCGAAATTAGTCGCCAGGCAGGATTGGGCACGATGGTGGCCATGGAGGAGTGAACATCGCGATTGGCCCCTTCAACCTTTAACTCCACGTAGAGGATTCCCTTGGCCCCCAGGCAGATGAGGGGTCGATCCTCCCAGCCCACCTCACCGCTCTCCCAGATGCAGGCGTCAGCTCGAAGCAGTTCCCGATGTTCCTCTATGAACTGAGAAAGACCTGGACTGCCAATCTCCTCGGCTCCTTCGATGAGGAACTTTATCTTCACCGGCAGGCTCCCCCTCACCTCTTGGAAGGCCCTCAGGGCCAGGAGTCGGGAAACGATGTCTCCCTTGTCATCAGCCACTCCCCGCCCGAAGACCTTTCCTTCTCTTATCTCGGGCTGGAAGGGCGGCGAACTCCAGAGCTCCAGCGGTTCGGGGGGTTGCACGTCGTAGTGGTTGTAAAGGAGCAGGGTGAAGGGGGAATCTCCCGGAGCCTCGCCGTAGACCACGGGGTAGCTGGAGGTGGGGAAGACCTGGGGCTCCACCCCGTATTTACGGAGAAGTTCCGCCAGCTTCTCCACTGCTTCCTCCATCCCCACTCCCTGGGCGCTGATGCTCGGCTGATGGCCAAACTCAATCAGATCGGCCAAGCCCTCCTCAAAGTGCTCCTCTATCCACTCAAATACCTTCTCCATGGTTAGCCTCCTAGCCACTCCCTGACCGCTGCCGACAGGCCGCGGCAGCTCCCCCGTACCACCCGGCAGGGAGGCAGTGATCCCAGAAGATAGGCTCCATATTCCCGGGAATTGAGCCGACTGTCCAGCACCACGACCACCCCCCGGTCAGTCCGGGAACGAATGAGGCGGCCGAAGCCCTGCCGGAAGCGAAAGGCTGCCTGAGGGAGGGCGTAGTCATTGAAGGGATCAGCGAAGGTCTCTGATCTAGCGGCGAAAAGGGGCTCGTTGGGAACGTTGAAAGGCAGGCGCACCATCGCCAGCACGCTGAGGGCCTCCCCCGTCACGTCCACTCCTTCCCAGAAGCTGGCCGTGCCCAGGAGAACCGCATGAGAATTGGAGACGAGGGCGGAAAGAAGCTGCTGGGGTGAGCCATCCACCCCCTGTCCCAGTACCAGGATGCCCTCCTCCTCCAGGGGAGGTCCGATGACCTCCAGCGTTTTGCGAAGTTGAGCGTGAGAGGTGAAGAGGACGAGGGTCCTCCCCCTCGTGGTGCGGCAGAGGGAGAGCAGCACCCTTTCCACAGCTTCCTGATATCCGGCCCTGCTAGGCTCAGGGATGTCCTGCGGCAGGTAGAGCAGGGCCTGGCGACGCCAGTCGTAGGGTGAGTCGAGCAGCAATTCTCTGACCTCTCGAAGCCCCACTCTCTCCCGGAAGTGCTGGAAGTTGCCGCGAAGGCTGAGGGTAGCTCCGGTGAGCACCACCGACTCCTTGCGGGAGAAGAGGAATTTCTCCAGAAACTCCCCTACGTGGAGTGGGGCGGAGCAGAGGACGAGCTCCCCGCTGCGGCGGCAGGAGAGCCAGAGAACACGATTGGGCTCGGGGCGAAGCAGGGGCATCAGAGCCTGGGTCAACTCCTCCCGCGTTCCCCAAAGGGTGAGCAACTCCAGTTTGAGGCCCCCCAGGGCTTCGGTGGCTTGTGGGTCCAGATCCTCGAGCAGGTTGAGGAGTTTATCTAGTCCTTGGCCTAGCTGGTCGAGCTCCAGCATAAGCCTCTCGGCGGCCTGCTGGGCGGCTCGCCAGGCCGACTGAGAGCGAATCTCGGCTGTTAGCCGCAGTTCAAATTCGTCCAGGGTTCCTCCGCAGCTTTGGAAAAGTCTCTCGAGCGCCTTAAAGAACTCCTCGGTGGCTGAGCTGATCCTCTCCGCCCGCTGGAGGAGCTCCTGCCGAAGCTCAGACCTTCGGGAGGTCGGGATTTCCGGTCGGGAAAGGAAAGAGGTGAGGTACTGAAGGAAGTCCTGCAGATCCGGCTCGGAAAGCTGGAGGCTCAATTGCCTGGTGGCCTCATCCTCTAGATGGTGAGCCTCATCAATTATGAGGTGGCTGTGTTCGGGAAGGATCTGGCCTCCGGAAGCCAGCTCGGAGAAAAGCAGGGCATGATTTACGATGATGAGGTGGGCGGCTGAGGCAGCCTTGCGGGCCTGCAGGGCAAAACAGCTTTCGTAGCGAGGGCACCTCCGGCCAGGACAGCCCGAAGCTTGGGCGCTTATCCTCTCCCACAACTTGAGTTCCCTCAGGTTAAGGTTGAGCTCAGCTCGATCGCCGGTGCGCGTGGTGGGAAGCCAGACCCGGACCTTCATCAGCAATCGCGCCATGTCGGGGGAGAGATCCTCCAGCTTTAGGAGGTCGAGGCGCCTGGGACAGAGGTAGTTTGAGCGTCCCTTTACAGCCAGGGCTCGCAGCCCCACAAAGCCTTCCTCCTCCAGGACCCGGGTCAGCGCTGGGATGTCCTTTTGGAGCAGTTGCTCCTGAAGATTTATGGTGTTGGTGGAGATGACCACCGGAGTATCATTCTCCAGGGCGAAGATGGCTGCTGGGAGGAGGTAGGCCAGGGATTTTCCCACCCCAGTTCCGGCCTCCACCAGAAGCTTGTGGCCCTCGGAAAGCGCTCGAGCCACCTCTCGCATCATCCTGACTTGTTCCGGACGATATTCATATCGGGGGAAAGCCCTGGCAAGAACCCCTCCGGGGCGGAAGTAAGAGGTGAGTTTCTCCGGGTCAAGAGGCTTCCTCGGGGATGAAGGGTGCAGGGGCTGGGTGGGGGCAAAGCGGGGGGAGGATTGCTGGAAGATAATCCTGCCAGCTCTTTCCTCAGCTATCTGGTGCAGGAGGTCAGATAGCCAGGCATCAGCCTTCTCAGAGAGCTGCTGGAGTTCCTGGAAGGTGGGCTCGTCAAGCTCAAGGATGAGGTTTAAAATGGCGGTGAAGACCTCCTTGGTGGCCAGGGCATCATCGAGGGCGCGGTGAGCCGGGGGATGGGGAACCTCTAGGTAGGAGGCGACAAAGGGAAGGTTCCGCTGGGGTAGGCGGGGTAGGAAGATCCTGACCAGCTCCAGGGTATCATAGGCGAGCCCTCGCTGAGTTACCCCCTTCCTCCGCAGGAAATCGAGATCGAAGGAGATGTTATGGCCCACCAGGGGGAAATCGCCCAGGAAGGAGGAAATTTTTCCGGCAATTTGAGAGAAGGAAGGGGCCCGGTCCACCTCCGACTGAGTCACTCCACAGAGCAGGCGCACCCGTGGGGGTAGCCTCCGGTGGGGATTGACCAGGGAGTGGAACACCTCAAGGACTTTCTCCCCCTGGAACTTGACCGCGGCCACCTCGAAGATCTCATCCTTGGTGGGGTCCAGCCCGGTGGTCTCTAAATCCAGCGCCACAAAGGTCCGCAACTCTGGCCCCTCAGGGTTCTGTTAAAGTATATACAAAATCAGCCTCCGTTTCCAATTGGTGCTCCCTGAGGGCATCAGTTTTGACAAAACTCGGATCGAATTATAAACTGAGCAAGGCACAGCTCTGGTGACAGGAATTTGAATGGAAAGGTTGGCTGAGTTCGTCTACCGCTGGGCCGGCGCGATAATAGCCTTGGTGATAATTCTGAAC
>CAZYDA010000041.1:0-8233 GCA_964645275.1 uncultured Dehalococcoidia bacterium
ACCCACGACTTCCTCCGTGCAAAGGAGGCGCTCTCCCGCTGAGCTACAGCCCCAAAGCTAAAGGCTAGAAGTAATTGTATCAGTAAAGCAGGAGAGCTGCAACTGGAGGTCAGCTAAGCTCTCTGAGGGCCTGCTCCAGCTCCTCCCGGGTGGGAGCTCGGCCATGGAATTCGGGGTTATTCTCCATGAAGCTGACGCCCTTGCCTTTAATGGTATGGGCGATCACACAGGAGGGCTGCCCCCGGATTGATTTGGCTTCCTCAAAGGCAGCCAATAACCCCTCAAAGTCATGCCCGTTGACCTCGGCAACCCACCAGCCAAAGGAACGCCACTTCTCGGCAAGGGAACCGAGGTTCATAACATCCCTAGTCCAGCCATCAATCTGCTGCTTGTTGTGATCCACTATTGCGGTGAGATTGTCCAGCTTGAAATGGGCCGCGGCCATGGCTGCCTCCCAGACCTGCCCCTCATCACATTCACCATCTCCCAAGAGAACGTAAACCCGGTAGGCTCGGCTGTCAAGTCTACCAGCCAGGGCCAGGCCAACGCCGAAGGAGAGCCCCTGGCCCAGACTGCCAGCCGACATCTCTACACCCGGCGTTAAGGTCATGTCAGTGTGTCCCTGAAGGCGGCTGTCCAAGCGGCGGAGGGTGAGCAGCTCCTCAACCGGGAGGAAACCAGCCTCGGCCAGGGCAGCATAAAGGACAGGCGCCGCATGCCCCTTGCTCAGGATGAACCGGTCACGGTCGGGCCACCTGGGATTCTGTGGGTCATAGCGCAGAACGTGGAAGAAAAGAGCGGTAACGATCTCTACCGCCGAAAGGGAGCCCCCAGGATGCCCGCTGCCAGCCCTGCCAATCATCTCCACCACGTGCCGGCGCAGCAGCTTAGCCTTCTCCCGCAGCTTCTCTAAGGAGGTTTGAGCCTTGGCCTCCATAAAGACAGAAGCCTCGGTAGCCACACACGCTCCCGAGGCTTCCGCAGCGCTCAAGTTCAAGTCAGAACTTCCCATGCGCTTAGCTAAATCCAAGAACAGCGCCCCAAATCTGATCTCAGAACCTAGTTTATTATATCCTATTTGCCTGGCCTTGTCCATCCCCTTTTTAAAATTACCTCGGCAAGCGAGGTACTGATCCCTCTACTCGCCCAGGTTTGACCGCCTTGAAGTTACCTCCTATAATTAGGACGAAGACGCCGGCTTAAAAAGTTCCATGGTGATAGATTTCCACACCCACATATTCCCCCCCCGGGTGATAGAGAGGCGCACCGATTTGCTGGGAAAAGACCCCTGCTTCAAGACCCTCTACTCCAATCCCAAAGCTAAAATGGCCACCGCTGAGGACCTCCTCTCGAGCATGGAGCGGGACGAGATCGACCTCTCGGTGGTGCTTAACATTGGCTGGACTGACCCCGAGCTCTGCCGCGAGACCAACGACTACCTCCTTGACTCAGCTGCCCGCTACCCCGAGAAGCTTTTGGCCTTCTGCATGGTAAATCCAGGAATGAATTTCGCCCTCGAAGAGCTCGAACGTTGCCTCAAGGGGGGCGCCAGAGGGATCGGAGAGCTGAGGCCCGATCTCCAGAAACTCGACCCGGCCAGCGAGCGGACCATCACCATCCTAGAGTTGGCATCCAAAGAGGGGCTCATCGTGCTTTCCCACGCCTCCGAGCCCGTGGGGCACCTGTATCCTGGCAAAGGTCAGGTTACCCCGGATGTCCTCTATCAATTTGCCTCTCGTCTTCCCGAGCTTCGCCTGGTCCTTGCTCATTGGGGTGGTGGGCTGCCCTTTTATGCCCTGATGCCCGAGGTGGAGCGGACACTCCAGAACGTCTTCTTCGATACTGCTGCCACGCCCTTTCTTTACCGAGAGGCCGTCTTCAAGGTGGTCTGTCAGATTATGGGGTCTGACAAGATACTCCTGGGAAGCGACTTTCCCCTCATCTCTCAAGCCAGGATGGTCCGACAGGTGGAGCAGCTTAGCCTGCCTCGGGAAGACAGGGAAAGAATTCTAGGGCAAAATGCTCTCCACCTCCTGAAGCTGGGGAGGGAATGAGATGGAGAAGATTCGAGCCTTCATCGCCATCGAGCTCCCTGAGGAAGTCAAAGTCCAGCTTCGACAACTGCAGGAAAGGCTCAAGGTAGGGAAGGAGGAGGCGGTCAAATGGGTAGAGCCGGAAGGGATTCACCTCACCCTCAAGTTCCTGGGCAATGTCGCCTGGGAGAAGGTGGAGGAGATCTCCCGGGCCGCCTCTTACGTGGCCGGAAAGGTAAGGCCCTTCGTCCTCTGGCCCGAGGGCCTGGGGGCTTTTCCTAACCTCCGGATACCCCGGGTAGTGTGGGTCGGGGTGAGCGGCGACCTTGAAGTCCTGCTCGCTTTGCAGAAACAGCTTGAACAAGTACTGTCCAAGCTCGGCTTTGAGAAGGAAAAGGCCTTCTCCCCCCATCTAACCCTGGGACGAGTTAGAGAGAAAGCTCCTCACCGAATTCGAGAGCTTTTGGGGAGCGAGATCAGCGAGCTCGAAGTTCCGGAAATGACCCACTTCAAGGTAACTAGCCTCAGCTTGATGCGCAGCATGCTTACTCCCGGCGGAGCCCGCTACACGAGGCTTTCCTCCCTTGCTCTTGCCAACCAAGGCCTTGATGATTATACTAAGAACCGCGTTCAGTTCAACCAAGTCCCTAAAGACCCTTCCAAGGGCAACTCAAATTTTGGCGGAGGTGGCTTGTGGAGCAACTAGTTACCAGTTTCCCCAAGTGCCAGAAGTGTAAGGTGGGGGACTTAGTTCCCCTGTCAGATTATGGTGGACAGGGGGCTGCAGTTTACTACAAGGCCTGGGTTTGCACCAACCCCGACTGTGGCTTCAACATAAAGATCAGAAATGGAGACATCTACATAAATGAACCCATCATGAATGGTGCTGCTCACTCCTCTCGCTTCCGTTAAGAAACCGGGCAAAAATGCCCTTAAATTTATGATCCGGATTTAAGGGGAGCCCCCAAAAAGTCTGCAGACTTTTTGGGGTTATTATTGCTCAAGGTAATCTTTAAGCTTTTTAAAGAAGCGGGGGTCACTTTTAAGCTTCCGCAAGGCTTTGGCTTCTATTTGTCTAATGCGCTCGCGGGTGACCTTAAACTCCCGCCCAACTTCTTCTAGGGTGCGACTTCGCCCGTCGTCCAGCCCAAAACGAAGCCTAAGCACCTTCCGCTCGCGCTCACTGAGCTCGGAGAGCACCTTGTCGATCTGCTCCCGAAGCAAGAGATAGGAGGCGAGCTCTGGCGGAGTGGCCTTGCTCTGATCTTCTATGAAATCGCTGAGGTGGCTGTCCTTGTCCTCACCGATGGGCGTCTCCAGCGAAATCGGCTCCTGGGTTAGCTTGAGAATCTCCCCCACCCTCTCCGGTGAGAGGCCGACCACCTGGGCTATTTCCTCACTGGTTGGCTCCCGACCGTATTCTTGAGCCAGATTCCGACTGGCCCGGATAAGCTTGTTAATGGTTTCCACCATATGCACCGGAATGCGAATGGTGCGTGCCTGGTCAGCTATGGCACGGTTGATCGCCTGACGTATCCACCAGGTGGCATAGGTACTAAACTTATAGCCCCGACGATAATCGAATTTCTCCACCGCCCGGATAAGTCCTATATTTCCCTCCTGAATGAGATCAAGTAGAGCCATCCCTCGGCCAATGTACTTCTTGGCAATGCTCACCACCAGCCTCAAATTGGCCTCGATGAGGTGGTCTTTAGCTTCCTTGCCCTCCTTCCTCACCTTCTCCAGGTGTTCTCTAACTTGCCCCTCGTATGGCGCCAGGAATTTATAGGTATCTTCCTCGGAAACCCGCCTCTCCAGCACTCCGCCCTCCACCAGCCTTCGAAGGAGATCGGCAGACAAAAGTTCGAGGTCCAGGGAAAGGTTTACCAAGAGCTGTTCCACGCTCTCCGGGGGCATGCTTAGTTTAGAGGCCGCCGCTGCCACCAATTCACGCCTGATTTCGCCGTCAATGGCCTCCCGAAATTGGGGATTAAGAATTTCTACCGAGAGCTTTTCCTGTGGTAAGTGCAACTCCTGCAGCAAAACCCGCGCTGCTGGCAGGGATTGCCGGAGCTCTTCCAGTAACAGAACCACGATATCCAGTGGGGAGGCTGGCCTGCCCCTTTCCTTCTGCCACCGCTCCTCCAATGCCTCAACCTTCCGCGCCAGATCCATCTTCCGAGCCAGCTCCTTCTCCTCCTCAGCAGTCAACAAAGGCACCTCTCCCATCTCCCGAAGATACATCCGCACCGAATCGTCCACCATCTCCCCCAGTTCTAGAGGAGACTTCTCCAACTCCGACGCTGACTCCTCGGGCTCCAGAAGCAGGCTCTCCTCCTCTTCCTCGGGAGATATGTCCTCAGGGGTCACTGGCTCCTCATCATCGGGCAACGGGTCCTCAAGCAAGAGATCACTTCCCCTCGCCATGTTCTTCACTCCGTTTAAACTTTATATAGCCCACTCAGCCACCCTTTAATTTCCCTAGCCCAGGGCAGCTAGCCTTCTTTGCAAAGAGGCAATCCTCTCCGCGCTGCGGCGAGGGTCTTCCCCTCTCTCCAACGCTGCCTCAGCCTCAAAGATAAGCCTAGCCCTCAGCTTGCGCTCCTCCAGTCGCCGCAGGCAGGAGGAAAGGGCTTGCTCCAGTTCCTTTCCTCCGAGTTCCGGGGCAGGCTTGTTCAGGAGTTTTTGGAGGTGTTCCTGAAGCTCCGGCGGAAGGCTTTCCTGGATTGTCTTCGGCTCAGGGTTCCACCTCCAAGCCATGAAGATCTCCCGGTTCTCACTGCGCTCAAATTCCTCCGGCGAGAGCGACTTAGCCTTTTCCCGGAGCTCAGGATAGCGAAGTAAAAGATAAAGACAGTATTCCTCAAGGGCATCTCCTAAAGCCACCGTGCTGGTGGGCCCCTCGCTACGTCGGGAGGTTTGCTCCCTGGAGGTGCTCCTGAGTCGCCGGGCAAGCCCCAGCAACGTGCGCTCGCTCAACCTCAGCATCTGCGAAAGTCGGCCGAGGTAAAACTCCTGATCCACCTCGCTCAGTTCAGCGATGAGAGGCAATAGGCTTTCTGCTGCCCCTGACTTCCCTTGAGGGCTGGTCAGATCGAACTTCTCCCTGGCCACCGCGAAGGCATGCTCTATGAGCGGTGAAGCCTCACCAATGAGCCTTTCCCACTCCTCAGGGCTTTCACGAATCAGCTTGTCCGGATCCTTGCCCCGGGGGAGGGAAACTATCCTTATCTCAACCTCCATCCGCGAGGTGGTTCCCAGCAGGTTAGGAAGGGGGCGAACTTCACTCCTTAAGGTTTGCCGACAGATTTCAATGCTTCGCAGGGTAGCTATATCCCCGGCGACATCGGGGTCGAGTGCCAGATAAAAGGAGGAAGCCAAGTTCCTTAGCCCGAGCAACTGCCTTTGGGTAAGGGAGGTGCCCATGGAACCAACCACCTCGCGAAAGCCGTGCTCGTGGGCAGCGATGACATCCATGTACCCCTCAACTATAACGACCCTCCTCTGATTTCGGATAGCCTCAGTAGCTCGGTCAATCCCGTAAAGAACGCTGCCCTTGTCGAAAATGGGCGTCTGCGGAGAGTTAATGTATTTGGGCAGCATCTCCTCCCCCAAGGCCCGAGCCCCAAACCCTATGACGCGCCCCTTTACATTGCGGATGGGAAACATGAGCTCGCCCCGAAAGCGGTCGAAGGTTCTTCCCTCCCTCTCAGCCAGCAGGCCCACGGTGAGGAGTTCATCTGGGGCATACCCTTTGCCCCCCAGATATAGCTTTAATCCCTCCCAGGCATCTAAGCTGTATCCTAGCTGAAATCCCTCAATGGCCTCTTTTCCCACGCCACGCTTGCTCAAATACTCCCTGGCCAGCTCAGCTTCCGGGGAGGTAAGCAGCAGCTGATGGTAGTACCGGGCCGCTGCTTCGTTGACCTCATAAAGTCTTTCCCACCTTTCCCCACCAACCTTCTGACGAAGCTGAATCCCAGCCCGTTGAGCTAGCAGCTCGAGCGCTTCCTTGAAATTAAGTCCCTCCTTACGCATGATGAAGGAGAGGACGTCACCACTGGCCCCACACCCGAAGCACCGCCAGCTCTGACGCTCAGGGAAGATGAAGAAGGAAGGGACCTTCTCCGTGTGGAAGGGACAAAGGCCTTTAAAATAGCGCCCGGCCTTCTCTAGCCTCACATACTCCGACACCACGCTGACCAGATCCAGCCTTTGCTTTATTTCCTGAACCACGTTCATCACAGCAGGATCCCCTCCCTGGCAGCCACCTGGCGAATCCAATTAAGTCCTATCTCCTCAGCCATCCTCAGGGCATACTGGTCACTCATCCCCGAAATGTAGTCCACCACAGCACGCTCCACTCCCTCCTCAGGGCGAAGGAATTCCGGCGGCAACTTCTCTGGGTAGCGCATAAAGTGCTGGTAGAGCCTTTCCAGCACCTCCTTCACCCACTGACCCTTGTTCCTCTGCACATCGTAGACCCTTTCAAAGAGAAACTCCCTCAAGGAGTTCAGGGCTCCCTCCGCCTGGCGACTTAACTGAATCGTTGGCCTGGAGGGGACGGCCTCGCCGCTGGCCACTCGCCAAGAGGAGGTGATGACATCGCAAACCAGCGTATTGACACGCTCCCTATGGGTTCGGCCCAGGAAATCCAGGCTCTCACTCGGCAGCTCATTCAGAACGATGAGCTTGGCCCTCAGGGCATCCCCAATATCATGGTTTACATATGCTATAACATCGGCCAGGCGGCAGACCTGACCTTCCAAGGTGCGCGGCAGATCCTCCTCTGGATCACCTCGGGGTTTGCTTAGACCCTCCCGGCTCTTTGAATGCTTCAGGATCCCCTCCCTCACCTCCCAGGTGAGGTTGAGCCCCTTTCCCTCGTTCTCCAAAACGTCAACCACCCTCAGGCTCTGTTCGTTATGCTTGAAGCCGAAGGATGACAGCTCGCTCAGCGCCTCCTCGCCCAAATGACCAAAAGGCGTATGGCCCAGGTCATGACCCAGCGAGATGGCCTCAGTCAAGTCCTCGTTCAGGTTCAATGCTCGGGCGATGGTGCGAGCAATCTGAGAGACCTCCAACGTGTGAGTGAGTCGGGTGACGTAGTGGTCACCAAAAGGAGCAATGAAAACCTGGGTCTTATGCTTCAACCGGCGGAAGGCCTTCGAGTGAATGATCCGATCCCGATCCCGCTGAAAGCAAGTCCTCACTGGGCAGGGTTCTTCCGGCCTTGCTCGACCCCGACTGAACTTGCTCTTGCTCGCCAGGGGAGAGAGGAGCCTTTCCTCCCGCTCCTCCGTTCGCTGGCGAATGTTAAGCCTGCTAACCACAGAACCATTATATCGCCCACGAGCCCGGAATGTAAGGCATGTCCTTCAAACTCAGCCCCAAGATTTTGCAATCTTGCATCGGTTATCCTCGCTTTTCCACCTCCGCTATCCGCTTCCGCACCGACAGCACCACATCGGGGTTAAGGGACATCGAATCTATTCCACACTCGACCAAGAACTCGGCAAACTCGGGGAAGTCGCTCGGCGCCTGGCCACAGATGCCGATCTTCCTCCTCGGGCGGTGATTGTGGGCTGCCTCAATGACCAGCTTCACCAGCCTCTTCACCGCCTCATTGCGTTCGTCGAAGAGGTGATGTAGCTTCTCCGAATCTCTATCCAGGCCAAGGGTTAATTGCGTCAAATCGTTTGAACCAATGCTAAAGCCATCAAAGACATCCGCGAATTCCTCTGCCAGGATCACATTGGAAGGTATCTCGCACATGACATAAACTTCCAGCCCATTCTCCCCCTGCTTTAAGCCAAACTCCTCCATTACCCCTATTACCCTCCGACCCTCCTCTGGCGTCCGACAGAAGGGAACCATTACCTTCACGTTCGTCAAGCCCATTTCATCCCTTACCTTCTTTATCGCCTGGCACTCCAGCCCAAATGCAGGCTTAAATTTCTCATCGTAGTAGCGGGAAGCGCCTCTCCAGCCAATCATCGGATTGCTTTCCTCCGGCTCGTAGAGCCTGCCCCCAATGAGGTTGGCATATTCATTGGTCTTGAAATCAGAGAAACGAACGATAACGTCGTTGGGATAGAATCCAGCCGCTATTTTAGCTATCCCCATGGCCAGATTCTCGATGAAAAACTGCGCTTTATCCTCATAGTAAGCGCTTCGGGTTTCTATCTCCTCAATCACCT
>CAZYDA010000042.1:0-7881 GCA_964645275.1 uncultured Dehalococcoidia bacterium
TCCAGAGGGGATGGAGGAAGCCCGGCAGGGGAGGATTCCCCATCGGGTGGAGGTAGGGGACATGGTAAGTGACTTCCTGAACTACTCCGCTGCAGGGCCGCTCCTGAGTTACCTGGTTTATCTCGAGAACCCTTTCCGCCTCGCGCTTTAGCTCCTCTAAATCCGATGGAGGGCTGGGGGAGAATGCGGGCCGAAGCTCCATCCCCAGCAGCAGGAATAGGAGGAGGAGAGCTGTTACCGGTTGCCAAGTTTTGGTTCCGAGGGACATCATCAACTTCCTAAAATCTCCACCACTCCCTGTCGAATGAGCATTACTGCAATGGCTGCCAGGAGCAAACTGGCTATCTGAGAGGTAGCTCTCACCCCACCCTCGCGCAGCAGGTTCGCTACCCAGTTGGCCCGGGAGAGAATAAGATAGGCGATGGCTAAGTTGAGCATGAAGGATAAGAGCACCACCCAGAGGGAATAGCGGTTCACCAGAAGAAGCAGGGTGGTGAGAACGGCTGGCCCCACCACTAGAGGGGTTCCCAGGGGAACAACTCCTATAACCTCGCCGCGCCCTGGCTCGACATCCACCATCCGCCCGGTGAGCAGGTGTCTTACGGCCAGGATCAGCAACAGGAGGCCTCCGGCGATGAGGAAGTCGGCCATGCGAACTCCCAGAAAGAGGAACACTCCTTTACCTATGGCGACGAAGGCCAAGCCCAGCCCCAGACCGGTAAGTGTGGCATAGCGAATGGTCCTAATTCGCTCAGCTTCCGTCATATTTTGAGTCAGGGCCAAGATGAAGGGCAGCGTTCCCACAGCATCGGTAGCTACAAAGAGTGGCACAAAGGAGAGGCCCAGTTCCTCAAAGAAAGTCACCCCAGCTCCTCCCTGGGATTGTTACGCTTCCGATCGAGGCAGGCCACAGAGACCACCTCGTCATCGGCAGCCAGCTTCATCATCCTTACGCCCTGGGCATTCCGCCTCTGGAGTGGCACCTCTTTAGTGAGCGTCCGAAGCACCGTCCCCTCCCGGGTGGTGATCACCAGTTCATGAGAGGGAAGGACAACCACAGCGTCCACCACTGGCCCGGTCTTAGAGCCTGCCTTGTGAGCTCTCATTCCACTCCCTCCCCTCCCCTGCCGACGGTATTCCTCAATGGGGGTCAGTTTGCCAAAGCCACTGGCAGTGATGGTGAAGAGCAAGGCCGAAGGCTGGACCACCTGCAGAGCAACCACCCGATCGCCCGAACCTAACCTTATGCCTCTTACCCCGCCGCTAGTCCGCGAGGCAGCCCGAAGTTCACTCACCCTAAACCTAATTGCCTGCCCACTCTGAGTGACCAGGATGACCTCTTCTTCATCTCGAGCAGCAACAGCGGAGACCAGCTCGTCCTCCTTCTCCAGATCCATGGCGATCACCCCGCTGGAGCGCACTGCAGCAAAGTTCTTGAGCTCCGACTTCTTTACTTCCCCCCTAGCAGTAGCCAGGACGACAAAGCCTTGAGAGAGATCCTCAACTGACATGAGCGCTGTTATTCCCTCCCCAGGTTGAATGGAGATCAAATTCACCAGGGGAATGCCCTTCGAGGCCCGAGAGCTCTCCAGAGGCACTTGGTGGCACTTAAGCTTGAAGACTCGACCTCGATTGGTGAAGAACAACAGCTCATCATGGGTGTCGGCCACGATGATATGTCTGACGTCGTCAGCCTCCCGAATGGTCACTCCTGTTACTCCTCTCCCGCCACGGCGCTGTACGCGGTACGCCTCGGTCGGCAATCTCTTGATGTAGCCCCTCCGGCTGAGGATGATCACCATGGGCTGATGAGGAATCAAGTCCTCGGCGCTGAATTCCTCGGCTTCCTCTTCACTGATCCTCGTTCGCCGTTCATCAGCGTATTTGGACTTAAGCTCCAGGGTTTCCTCCCTGATCAGAAAGTCGATCTTTCGAGGATTGGCTAGGAGGTCTTCCAGATAAGCTATGTTCTTGAGCAGCGAGGCGTACTCCTCCTCGACCTTCTGTCGCTCCAGATGGGAAAGCCTGCGTAGCTGCATCTCCAGAATGGCCTGGGCCTGGGCCTGAGATAGGCCGTACTGCTCCATGAGACCCTCCCTCGCCTGCTCTGGAGTTCTTGAGGCCCTGATGAGGGCTATGACCTCATCTAGATTGTTCAGGGCGACCATCAGGCCCTCAAGAATGTGGGCTCGATCACGAGCCTTGCGAAGCTCAAATTGAGAGCGACGAGTGATGACCTGCCTCCGGAACCTAATGAATTGTTGGAGGGCGGTCTTCAGATTAATCAGCCTGGGCTGACCATCGATCAAGGCCAGCATGTTGACGAAGAAGGCAGAGCGCATGGCAGTGTACTTATAGAGGTTATTCAACACCTGCCGGGGTTGGCTGTCCTTCCTGAGCTCGATGACGATCCTTATTCCCTCCCTGTCCGACTCATCTCGTATTTCGGCGATACCGTCAATCCGCCTATTGCGGGAAAGTTCAGCGATGCGCTCCACCAGGGCAGCCTTGTTGACCTGGTAGGGCAGCTCAGTGACCACGATCCGATGTCTTCCCCTGCCAGCTTCCTCAAGTTCGGTTTGAGCCTGCAGCACGATCTTTCCCCGACCGGTGGTATAGGCATTCTTAATTCCTTCCTTCCCCAGAATGAGGGCTCCTCCGGGGAAATCAGGGCCGGGTATCAAGTTCATCAGGTCGCTGACAGTAGCTTCTGGATGGTCAATGAGATAAACTATGGCCTCACAGATCTCGCCGAGATTGTGCGGGGGGATGTTGGTAGCCATGCCCACGGCGATCCCCGCTGCCCCGTTAAGGAGCAGGTTGGGAAAACAAGCTGGCAATACCACTGGCTCGGTGGCTGAGGCATCGAAGTTGGGGACAAAGTCCACCACGTCTTTATCGATCTCGGACAACATCTCCCCAGCAATTCGCGCCAGCCTTGCCTCGGTGTAGCGCATAGCTGCCGGAGGATCATTGTCCAGGCTTCCAAAGTTACCCTGCCCATCAATGAGAGGATACCTCATGGAGAAGTCCTGGGCCATGCGCACCATGGCCTCGTATACCGGAGCATCGCCGTGGGGGTGATATTTCCCCAGCACCTCACCGACGATACGGGCGCTCTTCTTGTAAGGCGTGTTGTAGCTCAAGCCCAGTTGATGCATGCCATATAATATCCGGCGTTGTACTGGCTTCAGCCCATCGCGAACATCTGGCAGAGCCCGGGAGACGATGACGCTCATGGCATAATCGAGGTAGGAGCTTTTCACCTCCTCTTCCAGGCTCACCAACTTTATGGTTCCCATCTCAGCCATTTTTTCCTCCCGCATGCTCGATTTCTTTCCGGGTCTCGGGATTCTTCTTTTTTAATCTTTGAGGCGGACAGCCTCTATAATTTTAACCCCTTGAGGGAAATTTTGCTTCCTCGGCAAAGCCGACGTTTGAAATCGAGAGCTTGAGATGGTTAAAATAGAGGCGTGAACTGGCTGGATCTGACCTTGTTGGCCGTCTGGATCATCCTCGCCCTGGTAGGCCTCTTCAGGGGCTTGATCAAGATGGTTTTCCCACTGGTGGGACTTGTGCTGGGCCTCGTTCTGGCAGGCCAGTTCCATACCTCCCTGGCTGGGAAGTTAACCTTCATTGAAGGTGAGAACCTGGCCCGAATTCTTGCCTTCGTCATCATTTTTCTAGTAGTGCTGATCGGGGTATCCCTCTTGGGAACATTCCTACGAAAATTCCTCCAGATGCTGATGTTGGGATGGGTGGACCGGTTGAGCGGACTCATTGTGGGACTAACAATTGGCTGGATAGCTGCTGCCTCTCTCACCTATCTTCTGGCTCGCTATGTGGCTCTGCCAGCAGATTTGCCAGGTGCTAGGTCAGGGCTTGAGACCTGGCTAGAAAGCTGGCGGGCGCTGGTGGGGATCCGCCAACAGGTTTGGGCAGCGATCGAGGGCTCCAAGCTTGCTGGATTTTTCCTGCGCACCTTTCCCTCCCTGCTTCACCTCCTCCCCAGCGAATTCAGCGTGGTGCGCCGCTTTTTTGGAACTTGAACGAGTCGGATGAAGTTCATTCCTCTGCATGACTGGCAGGTTACGCCAACCCAGGCGGAACAGATTCAGCGCCGACTGGCCAGTAAGGTTCTGCAAGAAAGCAGAGTTGGTGAAGTCCGCCTAATAGCTGGGGTGGATATCTCGGCCCCTAATAGGGAAGGAGTAGCCCGGGCAGCAGTGGTCGTCCTGAGCTACCCCGGAATGGAGCTTGTGGGCGGGCGAGTGGTGCGGCGCAAGGTAAACTTCCCTTATATACCGGGGCTGCTTTCCTTCCGAGAATCCCCACTCATCCTGGCGGCCTGCGAGGAACTTAAGCTGGAGCCCGATCTGATCCTAGTAGATGGCCAGGGGCTAGCCCACCCGCGAAGGTTTGGGCTAGCTTCCCACCTGGGAGTCATTCTGGATAAGCCCACCATCGGCTGTGCCAAATCAAGGCTCTGTGGCCACCATGAAGAGGTGGGGCCAGAGCTGGGAGATTGGGTTGAGCTTGTTGATAAGGGTGAGGTGATCGGAGCCGTCTTGCGAACGAAGCGCGATTCCAGGCCACTTTACATCTCCATCGGTCATAAGGTTGACCTTAAGACTGCCCTGAAATGGACCCTGAACTGCTGCCGGGGCTATCGCCTCCCGGAGCCAACCAGACTGGCTCATTTGGCGGCCTCCGGGAAGCTGGAGCCACCGCAAACTGCCGGTGAGGTTCAGCTTGGCCTGGACCTTTAAAGGAGAGGAATGCAGTCACTGAAGAAGAGGCTTGAAGAACTGGAGAGGCGCTTGAGCCAGCGGATGGTGCATCTTTGACCTGCCTGCCAGGGAGAAGGAGATCTCGGAGCTCGAACTGGAGTCTTCCCAACCAGGATTCTGGCAGGATCAGATCAAGGCTAAGGAGGCCATGCAGCGACTCTCCGAGCTAAAGGAAATGGTGGAAACCTGGCGCAGCCTGGAAGCCAGATGTAAAAGCCTGAGCGAGCTCCTCGAGCTGGCCCTGGCTGAGGGTGATGACTCCCTCACCTCTGAAATAGCCGCCGAACTGGAGATGCTGGAGCACGAGCTGGAGGATCTCGAACTTAGGGAGGCCTTCAGAGGGGAATATGAGAGGCGGGGAGCTATCCTTGGCGTACATGCGGGCGCCGGAGGAACGGAATCCCAGGACTGGGCTCAAATGCTCCTGCGCATGTACCTGAGATGGGCTGAGAGACGAGGATATCGCGCTGAGATATTGGAGCTGTCTCCCGGGGAGGAGGCTGGCATCAAAAGCGCCCTAGTGGACATTGCCGGGGATTACGCTTATGGGTACCTCAAGGGGGAGCATGGGGTGCACCGGCTAGTTCGACTCTCCCCCTTTGACGCCGACCATGCCCGCCATACTTCCTTCGCCCTGGTGGAAGTGGTTCCTAAGGTAGAGAGCGAAGTCGAACTGCAGATAAATCCCGAGGACATCAAGGTTGAAACCTTTCGCTCTAGCGGCCCTGGCGGACAGCATATGCAGAAGACCAGCTCCGCAGTGCGCCTTACCCACCTGCCAACTGGGATACAGGCCTCCTGTCAGAGCGAGCGCTCTCAGGCCAGGAACAAGGAGAGAGCAATGAAGGTGCTGCTCTCGCGACTCCTAAGGTATGAGCTGGAGAAGAAGGCTGAAGAGTTGGCCAAGCTTAAGGGAGAACGAATTTCGGCGGAGTGGGGCAATCAAATACGAAGTTATGTCCTTCATCCCTACAAGCTGGTCAGGGATCACCGCACGGGCTATGAAACCACCGATGCCTTCGCCGTGCTCGATGGCGAGATCGATGACCTACTTAAGTCCTACTTGAAGTTGACCTCAAAGAAGTAGCTTCCTATCGTTCTTCCCTTGTCCTTCGCCAGACATGAATTGCCCGATGTATGGCAGTGAGGTTTGCCCCGATGGCCAGTATCCACAGCACGATAAGCAGGGCCTGCAGGTAAAACTGACCCAGGACGAGGCCCAGGGCGAGCAAAATGATTCTCTCCGACCGGGTGAAGAGTCCTACCCTCAGCTCTATCCCCAGCCCTTCTGCCCGCGCCCGGGTGTAGCTTGTTGCCATCGAGCCCACCAGGGCGAGGTAGATCAGCACAACCTCAGTTCTTGCCGGTACTTTGAGGTAGAAGAAGAGCAGGCCGAAGAGAAGAGCTGCCTCGGAGAATCGATCTAAGACGGAATCAAGCAGGGCACCAAATCGAGTCACCCTCCCCCTAGACCGCGCTAGGGCCCCGTCGAGGAGATCAAACCACCCGGAGAAGAGGATCAGCAGGCCACCGGGCAGGAAATATCCCCAGGCCAGGAGATAGGCGATGCCCAAATTAAGGATAAGCCCCAGCAGGGAAAGCATGTTAGGGGAAATGCCTGCCCGAGCAAGAACCTCAACCGCTGGCCGGGTTAGGACGTCCGCTGCAGCCCGCCTGAACCTCTCCAGCATTCTATAGTACCTTGCAGAACCCAAAGGATTCTGCGAGGCCTCCAATTCTTTGCCTCAGACTTCCCACTCTTGCGAAGAAGCCTTTAATCTGCCGGGATAAGGTAGGAGCATAAAGTGCTATCTTCTCCCCCGAGAAGCTATGCGGCCGAGGAAGGACCAAGCCTCAGCAGCTGGAGAGAACAATCTATCCAGGCTGAGCAGGAATAGTCCCACCCAGATGCCGAACAGCCCTAGCAGGCTAGCGCTGAAGTTCCGGGTGACAAACTCTCCCCGGCTCCCTCGAGGCGCTGTGATTGCCTTTGCCCCCTTTGCCTGCAGCACCTGTTCATAAAAGGCCAGCACCCTCTCAGCGATGTGCTCCCAGCGGTATTGCTCAGCCTTTAGCCTCCCTGCCCTCCCCAGGTCTTCCCTGAGACGCCTGTCCTTGATGAGCAGATCCAGGGCTCCGGCAAGTGTCTTCACATCCTTAGGCCTGACCAGCAGTCCCTCAACCCCATTCTGTATCAGGCTGGCATAGCCGGAGATGTTGGAGGCGATCACTGGCTTAGAGGCAGCCATGGCCTCCAGCAAAACCATTCCAAAGCTTTCATTTCCAGTGGCTGGGGAACAGAATATGTCAGCAGTGTGGTAGTACCGAAGTAATTCCTCGAAGGACACATAACCCACGAAAACGACATCCTCCAAGCCGTACCTTCTCACCTGAAGCTCGTATCGCCAGCGGGTCAGCCCAGTGGGACCAACCACGAGGAGGCGTGTCTCGGGATTCTCTCTCTTGACCCAGCGGTAAGCCTCCAGGAGGTAACGAAATCCCTTGCGTTTCTCCAGACGCCCTACGAAGAGAATGTTTACCTTACCATCGCGGAACTCCTCGAGGGGAGGGATTTCCGAGAAGAAGGCGCCATCTACCCCATTGGGGATGATAACATAGTCATCAGGGAAGTAATGGCTGATGAAATCCCTCGCTGCAGTGGAGACAGCTATCTTCCCATCCAATCTGGCAAACCAGGTGTGCAGCAATGGCTTCCACAGGCGATAGCCCCAACTTCGTGAGCGGCTGGCATGGAAGGTGCCGATGTTGACCGCCTGCGACCTCCGGAGGAATCCAGTAGTGAGCGGCGGAAAGAGAGGCTCATGCAGGTGAACTATGTCGAACTTCTCCCGCTCCAAGAACTCCTCGATTTGTTTGGAAAAGAAGAGCCTCGGCGAGACCGGCGACCTCACTATCGAGCCACTGGCATGTATGGGAATTGGCCGCCCAATGAAGGTTATGTTTTCCCGGGGAGGCTTCCGGAGCCTGGAGGAGGGGAAAATGAGCTTGACCTCGTGCCCCATCCGGGTGAAGTTCTCCTCCAGCCGCAAAACGTGATGATTGACCCCGCTGGGGTAATTGTAATCATATG
>CAZYDA010000043.1:0-7811 GCA_964645275.1 uncultured Dehalococcoidia bacterium
TTTCTCAGGCAAAGCCGCTCATGCATCTCGCCGGCCGTCGTTTCGCCGTGGCCGAGAGGCTGGTGCGGGTACAAGAATAAACCATTACCCTATTACAAGCTCCCGAAGCAATCTTTCCAAAAGATGAGGCCAGTCATCCTTCACCTCCCGGAGGCTGAATTTGATCTGATTTGCTCCTGCTCGAACAGGAGGGGTGAGTTTCTCTCGAACCTTCGGTTTTACTCCCCGGGCCAGCCTCACCACTATCTGTCTTCCTTGACGGAAAATCGCCACAACCCCGGCTTGAGCCCCCAGCACCCTCAGCCGCGCCAGGTAAAGCAGGTACCTGGCCGGGGGAGGAAGCAGACCGAAGCGGTCAGCCAGCTCCCGCTCCAGTTCGGCCACCTCCTCGAGACTCCGGGCTTCCGCCAGTCGCTGATAGAGTGCCAGCCGGGAACTCAGGCCAGGCACGTATTCCTCGGGAAGGTAGGCCGGAAGTGGCAGGTCAACCGTGGGGAAGGTCGGACGGGGAGCAGGCTCACGCCCTTCTCGCTCCGTCCTCAGCTTCTCCACCGTCTCAGCTAGAAGCCTGGAGTAGAGCTCAAAGCCCACCGCCCCGATATGCCCGCTCTGCTCCCGGCCAAGCAGGTTCCCTGCCCCGCGGATCTCCAGATCCTTTAAGGCGATGCGAAAGCCAGAACCCAGGCTGGAGGCCTCCCGAATGGTGCGCAGGCGCTTCCGTGCTGGCTCGGTGAGACGCTTACCCCTCTCGTAAAGGAAGTAGGCATAGGCCCGCACCATCCCCCTCCCTACTCGACCTCGAAGGTGGTAGAGCTGAGTAAGCCCAAGCCTGTCCGCCTGGTCCACGATCAGGGTATTCACATTTGGGAGGTCAAGGCCCGACTCCACAATAGTGGTGCAGACCAGCACATCTATCCGCCGCTCCACGAAGTCCAGCATGATGTGCTCCAGTTTCTCCTCCCGAAGCTGCCCATGAGCTATCTCAACTTTGGCCTCAGGAACAAGCCCCCTCAGCTCCTCAGCCACTCGTCTTATATTGCGCACCCGGTTGTGAACAAAGAATACCTGCCCCCCACGCCTCAATTCCCGCAGGATGGCCTCCCGGATGAGCTCCAAACTTCTCTCCCCAACGTAAGTTTCCACCGGAATCCGACCCTCCGGTGGGGTCATAATTTGGCTCAGATCCCGAATGCCCACTAGGGCCATGTGGAGGGTGCGGGGGATGGGAGTAGCGCTCAGGGTGAGGACATCCACCTCGCGCCTCAACTTCTTCAATTTCTCCTTATGCACCACCCCGAATTTCTGCTCCTCATCAATGATCAACAGGCCCAGGTTCTTAAAGAAAACATCCCTTTGAAGCAGGCGGTGCGTTCCGATGCAGATATCCACCGCGCCGGTCTTCAAGCCCTCCACCACCTCCCGCTGTTCCCGAGGGGAGCGGAAGCGGGAGAGCGCCTCCACCCTTACCGGGAAGGACTGAAGTCTCTCCCGAAAGGTGTTGAAATGCTGCTGAGCCAGCACGGTGGTGGGAACCAGCAGGGCCACCTGCTTCCCATCCATCACCGCCTTAAAGGCTGCTCGGAGGGCAATCTCGGTCTTCCCGTACCCGACGTCCCCCAGGATCAGCCGATCCATTGGTTGGGGGTCCTCCATGTCCTTTTTCACCTCCCTGATGGTTTCCAGTTGGTCCGGGGTCTCCGGATAGGGGAAGGAGGCCTCCAGTTCTCGTTGCCAGAGGGTATCGGGGGAAAAAGCGAAGCCAGGCAGAGCTTTGCGGGCAGCGTAGAGCTCAAGAAGCTCCTTTGCCAGTTCCTCCGTTGCTCTCTTCACCCTCTGCTTGGTACGGGCCCACTCCCGAGTCTTAAGCCGGGTCAATGCTGGGGGCTGACCCCCGGGACCGATGTAGCGGCTGAGACGGTCCATCTGCTCAGTGGGAACGTAGAGTCGGTCTCCCTCAGCATATTCGAGGATGAGGTATTCCCTCTCCACCCTGTCTATGGAAAGCCGGGTGAGTCCCGCAAAGCGAGCGATGCCGTGATCAACATGGACCACCAGGTCCCCGGGGGAAAGCTCGGAGAGCAAAAGCCCCTCTCCCACCTTCCGCCGGCCCAACCGTCGCGGCGGTGGCTTGGCTAGTCCAAAGAGCTCGGCATCACTGAAGACCAGGGTTCGATCCATCTCCCAGCCACCGCCCACCGCCCCTTGAACCAGAGAAAGTGAACCGGGAGGGGGCAGTTGCTCGAGGTCGGTGAGCGGCTTGACCAAGATGTCCTGCTCCTGGAAGATCTCTGCCAGCCTCTCCGCCTGCTGGGAGATGATGACCACCCGCTGCTTCTCCTCCAGCCTCTTTTTAATCTCCATCAGGAAGGTGAAAAGTTGACCGGAGTAAATCGGAGCGGGCTTAAGCGGAAGCTGTTCCCCCCATTCGTCCAGCAAAAGCTTCGGCCTTGCCCCCAGTCTCGCCCAGAACTCTGACCCCGAAAGATGGGGGCGGGGAAAGTTCTGGGGTAGCTCCCCCCGACCCGCCCTGTCTTTCCTGAGGTCCTCCGCTCTCGCCTCGATCTCAGACAGCCCTCTTTCCAGAAGTTCGGGAGAATCCAGCGCAACCAGCGAATTGGGAGGCAGGAAATCCATTAAGGCACCCTCGTTGAAAAGGGGGGCATAGAATTCCATCCCCTCAAACCGGTTGTCCCGAGCCAGGGACTCCAGCTCCTCCTCAAACCTGGCCTTAAGGCCGGGAGAGCAGTTGGAGAAGTCCAGAAGCTTGATGGCTTGCTCAGCTCCCGCCCGAGAGGGGAGCATTTCCTGAGCCGGCACGATGAGCGCTGACTCAACCTGCTTTATTGAGCGCTGGGTGGCAGGGTCAAAATAGCGCAGGGTCTCTATCTGCTGACCAAAGAATTCCAGGCGCACCGGGAAGGAGCTGGCGGGCGACCAGACGTCCAGAATCCCTCCCCGGAAGGCCATGGCTCCAGGGGATTCCACCACCTCCTCGCGGCGATAACCGAGGGAATGAAGGTAGCTCACCAGTTCTCTGAGATCGGCCTCTATCCCCTGCTTTACCAGTCTTGAAGCCTCTCGAAAGTCCTCGGGCCTCAAGGTCTTCTGGACTACGGCGCCCAGAGAGGCCACGGTGAGCACCGGACTCTCCTCCTCCGGCCAAGATAGGGCAGAGAGGACTCGCAGCCTTAAGTTCTGGATAATGGGGTCGGGGGAAAGACGCTCGTAGGGCAGGATCTCCAGTTCGGGCAGAAACAGAACCCGCTCCTCGGGAAGATAAGACCTGAGTTCCTCGACGAGCTGCTTCGCCATCTCCGGGTGAGGAGTTACAATGAGTAGCGGCCGTCGCAGGTCTTCGGCTAGCGAGGCCAGGAAACAGGGCTTGGCAGCCTCGAGCACGGCAACCCGCCCTTCCCCACCCCGACGAAGCAATTCCTGGTAGGCCGGAAACTCCCGAAGGGCCAACAAAAGTCCACCGAGCCTCACCTTTCCACCCTGCAAAGTTCTAACGAATTTTTACCTTGGCTTAAATGAGCTCCATATAATTTTGGCACCTGGCCGCCTGGCGGACAACCAGTCGGCCATGCTCTGATACCTCTGGCACTGGTTCTTGACAGCTCCTCGGCGAAATGATAGCCTGGGGGCGCCATGCGCATTGGAATCACCACCACAGTCCCGGCGGAAGTCCTCCTGGCCGCCGGTTATATCCCGGTGGACCTGAACAACCTCTTCATCTCCGACCCCGAGCCGGAGGGGCTGCTCAATCTCGCCGAGCGGCATGGCTTTCCGCAGAATTGCTGCGCCTGGATCAAGGGCATTTACGCCGCCTGCCTCAAGCAAGGGATAAGGAAGATCCTCTGCGTCACCACCGGAGATTGCTCCAATACCATCATGCTTATGGAAGTGTTCAAACTGAGGGGATTGGAGGTCATTCCCTTTGCCTACCCTGACCACCCTGACCCCGCCCAGATGCAAGAGATACTCTGCAAGCTTGCTTCCACGCTGGGAACAACTCTGGAGGCCGGCGAAGAGGTTCGTCAGAGGCTCAAGGGGCCTCGTGAGCTTCTGCGCCAGCTTGATGAACTCACCTGGCGAGAGGGGAAAGTTTCAGGCTGGGAGAACCATATCTGGCTGGTCACCAGCTCGGACTTCGAGGGAGACCCTGCCGGGTTTGAACAAAGGCTGCGGGAGTTTCTCTCTCAGGCCAGGGAAAGGAAACCCTATCCTCAGGATATGCTCCGTCTGGCCTACATCGGCGTCCCCCCGGTGTTCGCTCAAGACCTCTACCGCTTCCTGGAGGAGAATGGCGCCCGGGTGGTGTTTAACGAAATTCAGCGCCAGTTCGCCATGCCCTTTCCCTGCTCTTCGCTTTCGGAGCAGTACTCCCTCTACACCTACCCTTACTCCATCTACGGGCGAGTAGAGGACATAAAGACGGAGGTCTCCCGCCGGGGGGTGGAGGGCATAATCCACTATGTTCAGGCCTTCTGCCACCGCGGAATAGGGGATATCATCTTCAGAGAGATCCTGCCGCTGCCCCTTCTCACCTTAGAAGGAAATGACGAGTTCTTCCTCAATCAACACCTGCGCACCCGCATCGAGGCCTTCCTCGACCTGGTGCGCAGAAGGAAGCCCCTGAAGTGTACTGCCAAATCCTAAAGGTTACTGCAAAAAGCCGTGCTCAGCCAGGAATTCCGGCGAAAGCCCTGAACTTTGAGAACCAGCTCCTTCCTGCTGGAGCTGCTCTAGGTATTTGGCCAGGATGTCCACCTCCAAGTTAACCCGATCCCCCGGACGCTTTGATCCCAGGTTGGTGTTTTCCAGAGTGTAGCGGACGAGCGAGACGACAAAGTAAGAACCTCCCTTTTGAACTATGGTTAAGCTCACCCCCTCAACGGCGACAAATCCCTTCTCAACCAGATAACGAAGAAGTTCCCGAGGAGCGGAAATCTTTAAGAGCTCGGCCCCCCGCTCTGCGGCTCGGGAAAGGATTCTCCCCACTCCGTCAACATGCCCCTGGACGAAATGCCCCCCGATTCTCGCTCCAAACCTAAGCGCTCTTTCCAGGTTTACCTGATCCCCTGGGCGGAGTTCCCCCAGGTTGGTGCGACGGAGGGTCTCGGGCATGAGCTCAACCTGAAAGGCTTCCCCCTCGAGGTAAGTGACCGTGAGACAGGCCCCGCTCACTGAGATGCTGTCCCCGGGCTTGAGTTCCTCCAGTACCTTCCTGGCCGAGATGAGCAGGAATTCAGAGGAAGCCGCCTTGACCGTGCCCACCTCCTCAACGATGCCGGTGAACATCTCAACGCCTTAAGATAAGCTCACTGCCACTCGCAATACCCGCTGATGAGCACATCCTCCCCGAACTGCTCCACTCTCACCCGGCGAAGCCGAACCGCCCGTTCCACCCTCGCCACCCCCCTCCCCCCAACCGGGCTGATCGCTTCCCTCCCCCCAATGATGATCGGAGAGACGAAGGCCAGCACCTTGTCCACCAGTTTCAGGTCGAAGAGCGAACCCAGGAGTGTTCCCCCACCCTCCACCAGAACACTGGTGACCTCCCTCTGGCCCAGCTCCTTGAGCAGGGCAGGCAAATCAACCAGACCATTCCGCGGCGGGAGAAGGAGAACCTCCGCCCCTGCCTCCTCGTACTGGTTGGCCTTGAGGAGCTCGATGGCCGAGGTGGTAGCGAGCAAGGTCCTCCCGGGCTGGCGAAGGAGCTTGGCAGTGAGGGGAGTATTACCCTGGCTATCCACCACTATTCGGAGGGGCTGGCGGATAGCGCCAGCACGAGCGGTGAGCTCAGGGTTGTCCTGAATCACCGTGTTCACTCCTACCATCACCGCATCAACTATCCCGCGAAGTCGGTGAACCTGCTCCCTCGATTTCTCGGAGCTGATCCACTTGGAGTCAAACGCCCGGGTAGCGATCTTTCCATCCAGGCTCATGGCAAACTTGGCGATGACGAAGGGGAGGCCGGTGGTAATAAACTTAATATAGGCCTCGTTCAGTTCCCGAGCCTCCTCCTCATGCTCCCCAAGGTAGGTTTTGATCTGGGCCGACTCCAATTGAGCCCTCCCCCGACCGGATACGCGAGGATTGGGGTCAAGCATAGCGAGGTGCACTTCCCTTATACCACTTTCGATGATGGCCTGGGTGCAGGGTGGGGTGCGACCGAAGAAACAGCAGGGCTCCAAGGTGACATACATGATGGCGCCTTTGGCATCTTTGCCCGCTTGTCTCAAGGCCACTACTTCAGCGTGCTCCTGGCCCGGGGGTTGGGTATACCCCTCCCCCACAATTCGTCCCTCCTTCACTATTACCGCCCCCACCGCCGGGTTAGGGCTCACCTTCCCCAGGGCCTGGTGGGCGAGCTCCAGAGCACGGGCCATGTAGTCCATGGCTAAATTTTGGGGCGAGGCTCAAATTCCTGATAGAATCGGCTCGGGGTGGGGGCAGTTTGCCCCTGATACTTGCTCCCCAACCTGGGGGAGCCATAAAGGTTCTCCGCCGGAGAGCTAAGGCGCAGAAACGAGATCTGCCCAATCTTCATTCCGTAATAAAGCGTTATGGGGAGCTTCGCCACATTGGAAAGCTCCAGCGTTAGATGACCTCGCCAGCCGGGGTCCACGTAGCCCGCCGTCGAGTGAATCAGAAGCCCAATCCGGCCCAGGGAGCTCTTGCCCTCCAGCCGACCCACGATATCATCGGGAAGCTCAATCCACTCGAGGGTGCTCGCCAGGACAAACTCGCCGGGGGAGAGGAGGAAGGGCTCTTCCTCGCTCAGCTCCACCAGCTCATTCAAGTCCTGTGGATTCTGCCGCACGTCGATGAAATATGGTTGGCGCCAGCTTTTGAAGACGAGGAGCTGCCGATCAAGCCGCAGGTCCACGCTGGCCGGCTGAATGGAAGCCGGATCTAGGGGACGAATGACAATCCGCCCTCTTTCGATCTCCTCTCGAATGGATCTGTCGGAGAGCACCATCGGCCGCATTTTATCATTCTGCAGCTCAGGGCGCAATTCCCAAATTTGAAAAACTTTCGAGGGAATCACAGGCTGGCAAGGAGTTGTTCTGAAGTCATCACCTGAAGGAGGGGGTAAAGAGCCGTTCGCCGATAGAGGTTCACCACAGCCTCATGTGTTTCCCTCCGGTAGGCGGCACAGCAGTCCTCCAGGATGATGACTCGAAAATCATGGCAAATGCCGTCCAGGGCTGTGGTGAGGACACAAACTGGGGTAGAGACCCCAGTAACGGCAATGGTATCCACTCCGAGCTGGCGCAGGATTCCCTCCAGATTGGTGCCCCAGAAGGCGCTAAACCTTCGCTTGGGAAGTACCAGATCCGAATCTCGGGGGCCGAGTTCCGGGATCACCTGTGCCCCCTCGGTTCCGGCCAGACAGTGGGGCTCCATTTTGGTGCCCTGAAAGATGAAGTCCTCCGGGAGAAAGTTGTCGTTGGCGAAGACAACGGGGAGTCCTTTCCCTCGAACGAACTCTAGCAACCGCCTTATCTGAGGGACTATCCTCCGCCCCTCCTCCCCGATCCCCACCGGTGGAGGAGCCTCGATGTTGTCCTTCAGCATGTCCACCACGATGATGGCTACCATCATCCTCTCCAGACCCAGAAAAAGCCAAGTAGACCTATAAGCCGAGTTCTGTACCCCAAAGATTTGGGGCGGTGGCCATTTCTCTGGGACGATGGTCACCCATCGCCTCAAGCGGCCCACCCGAGGACGGAAGCCCAAAAGGCTTACCGGGCCGGGCACCCCTAGGGCTGAGCCCTACGTCCTCCGCTTGGCCTTGCTCCGGA
>CAZYDA010000044.1:0-7608 GCA_964645275.1 uncultured Dehalococcoidia bacterium
CGCCGGGGAAGGAAGGTGGTCTATGCCCCTGATCTTCAGGGGCCAATAATTGAGGATTATGCCCAGTGGCTCATTCGGGAAGATCCCGACCTCCTCATTCTGGATGGCCCTCCCACTTACCTGCTCGGCTACATGCTGAACTTCATAAACCTCGGCCGGGTGGTGGAGAACATCTGCTCCATCCTTCGAAACACGAAGACCAGACTCGTTATTTACGACCATCATCTTCTTCGGGAAGGCAGATATCGGGAGCACCTGGCGCGGGCCTACCAGGTGGCCAGGGAGGAGGGCAAAGAGCTGCTCACAGCGGCGGAATGGCTGGGGGAGGAACCTCTCATCATCAGGTTAACAAAGGGGCAAGATGTACGAGTACACTCACACTCCACCGGGTGAGGAAGTGAGAGCGCTTGCTGGCTCATACTGGAAAACGGAGGAGGGGCGGCTGAGCTTCCGCGGAAGGGAGATTTTGTACTTCATCGGAGTCACGAGTGAAATATGTGGCTGCTGTGGATCCTGTCCCTCCTTCCAGTACATTAAGGTGCCGGGCTATGTGAAAGACTGGCAATACTGCACGAACGAGGGAGGATTGCCAGTCTCCACTATAGAGCCCATCCGCAACGAGGAGGAGCAAAGGGAGATAGCAAAGCTCCTTCAGGAAAAGCATCACATCTCACAGGTCGAATTCTGGTAAAGGACAGGGGGTGTAAATGAAGCTCACCGACAAGGTCTACCTTTACCCGGAAAGAGGAATGCTGGATTGCAACACTTACGTCATCCGGGGTGAGACCACCGTGGTAATAGATCCCGGGCTGGAGCAATACCTGCCGGAGCTGATTCAGGATATGCGTCGGGATGGACTCGATCCCCAGGACGTCACCTGCATCGTCAACACCCATCTTCATCTGGATCACTACTGGGCCGATGAGGCCTTAAAACAGCAATCCGGGGCCAGGATACTGCTTCATCCCCGGCAGCGGCAGTTTTACAGGATAACCGTGGTGGATACCTCGCGCTTCTTTGGCCTCTCCCCGGTGGAGGTGAAGGAAGACGGCCTCCTGCCAGATAGGCTCGACCTGGGGGACTTGGAATTTGAGGTTCTCTTGACTCCGGGACATTCCCCAGACAGCCTTTGCTTCTACTGTCGGAGCGAGAAGATAATGATCTGTGGGGATCTTGTCTTCAGCCACAGCACGGGGAGAGTTGATCTGCCCGGGGGAAGTGCCCGGGAGCTAAAGCAGAGCATTGAAGAAATAGCCCGGCTGGACATTGAACTCTTACTTCCCGGGCACATGGAGTATCTCAAGGGAGCCGAGAACGTGGGACGCAATTTCGACTTCGTCCGCCGGGAGGTCTTTCCCTGGCTCTAATCTATCCTCACTCGGCCAGCGTTGCAGTTCAGCTTCAGGTAGAGCTGGTTTCTGGAGGTTTCGAAGTTGGGTGAGGTGTAGTAATTGCCTTCCCGGGGGAAACGGGTCTCATCTATTTCCAGAAGGCTCAAGTTGGTCTTGGCCTCGACTCGGGCGGCCATCTCCGGGGGAATGATCACCTCCAGATTGGCAGCGTTGGCCTCAATGAGAGCCTGGATGGCCCCTTCGGAGGGCATTTTGAGCTGGCAGTTGCCGGCGTCTAAATTTAGCTTGAGCTCGGTGACCTTGAGCTGACTGATGTCGAGGTTCAGATTCACTGCAGCTGACTTCACCTGAAGAGCTAAGGGGATACTCGGACTTAGGTTGACCTCCAGCTCGGCTCCGATCCCTTTCCAGGGTGGCCGCTCCTTCTTCTCGTTGCTCAGGTGAAGGTGACCCACCCCGTCCTGCTGCTCAAAATCGGCCTTTATCTTGCCCTCCTGGCACTTTGCCTCCGCCAGATTAGCTGAATCAGGCGGAAGGCTGGCCAGCTTCAGGCTGCCGCCGGCGAAGTCCATCTGTACCTCAGCCCTTCTGAGCTCTCCTAGCGGCTGAGAATACTCACTCATTGCTGGACTCGGTGAAAGGCCGTGCTGCCAGATGGCTAGCCCCAGGCAGGCGCCCAACACCGCCAGGACCAGAGCGCTGGTCAGCCAGGGGTTGTAGTGGCTGGCGAGGATATCCAGTCCAATGATGATGAGCAGCGCTGGCCAGAAACGCCACAGGGTACCCCAGAGGCCCCAGGGAAGGAGGTTGAAGTTCTGCAGCAGGAGAACTATCCCCACAAACAACAGGATGACGCCCCAGACAGAGGCATGAGATGCCCGGCGTGATCTTTCAGGCATGCTTCCTCCTGGCGCTCAGGATCAGCAATGCTCCCACAGCAACGATGAGTATAGGCCAGAGCTTGCCCCAATCAAACCACCAGAAGAGGTTAAAGTTGGCTGACAGGAAAACCAGGCCAAGAATAATGAGAATGATGCCAAGGACATTGCGCCGGCGACGACGAATGCCACTCAGCTCCTGAGATTCTTCCTTCTCAGCGAGGCCTTCGTGTAGCTCCTGCCCGAGCTTGGTGGCAGTTTCTTTGATCTCCTCCACATTCTCCCGCACCCTTTCCCTGAGCTCGGCTGCCTTTGAGCCCTCCAGGGGGATGAGTATGGCCATGATGAGGTAAGCCACGAGGCCTATTCCATTGGCGAAGACCAGCAACACCATGGCTATTCTAACGATGGTGGGGTCCATGTCCAGATACTTGGCTAGCCCTCCACAAACCCCCCAGATTACACGGTCGGTGCGACTCCGGTAAAGTTTCTCCTCCATAAGATACCCCCAAATTAAAGGAAGAAGCTAGCCGATTTACTGTCCTACTATAGCATAAATCGGAACGCTATTCAGCCAGAGAGGCTGCTTGCGCTAAAATGCGGATGTGGCCAGTTAAGGGTAAACTGCTGCACTGGTCAGTCCCATGGTCTCGGGAAAGCCCATCATGAGGTTAAAGTTCTGCACCGCCTGCCCTGCCCCACCCTTCACCAGGTTATCCAGGCAGCTTATGACCACCAGTCTGCCTGCCCTCACGTCCACCGTGGGGTAGAGGAGACAGAAGTTGCTGCCCCAGGTATGCTTCGTCCCCGGAGGGGAATCCACCACCCGGATGAAGGGCTCGTCGCGGTAAAACTCGCAGTAGAGCTCTCGCACCTCCTTTTGTAATTTCTCCGGAGACGTCCCCGGCGCCAGCTCGGCATAACAGGAGCTCAATATCCCCCGGGTCATGGGGACAAGGTGGGGCAGGAAGGTCACCTGCGGCTGAAAACCAGCAGATAGCCCTCGAAGTTCCTGCACTATCTCTGGAAGGTGACGGTGCCCCTCCAGGGCATAGGCCGAGGTGTTCTCATTGGCCTCTGAGAAGTGAGTATTTAGATTGAGGGTTCGGCCAGCCCCGGAAACCCCTGACTTGCTATCTATGATGATCCCCGGGGAGATGAGCCCGGCTTTCACTGCTGGGGCTAGGGCCAGGATGGCGCCGGTAGGATAGCAGCCTGGGTTAGCCACCAGCCTGGCCTGGGAAATCTCTCCCCGGTTAATCTCGGGGAGGCCATAAACGGCCTCGTTGAGAAGCTCTGGAACTGAGTGAGTAGTCTGGTACCAGCGCTGGTACTCAGCCACGTCTTTAAGTCTGAAGTCCGCGCTGAGATCTACCACCCGAACATCCTTCTCCAGCATCCGGGCCACCGGCTCTGCAGAGGCTCCGTGAGGCAGAGCGGAGAAGGCGAAATCCACCTCCTTCAGTTCCGACTCGATGACGAGCCTAATATCAGAGAGGTGTGGGAACACCTCTCCCAGCCTTCTCCCCACTAGGGTCCGCCCGGTGACCGAAGCGAGCTCCACCCCTTCATGCTGACACAGAATCCGGGCTAACTCCGCCCCAATGTAACCGGTCACGTTGATGATGCCTACCCTTATCTTCTCCACTTAGCGCCTCCCCTCAAGCTCCCGAAGTCTTCGATCGTCCAGACCAAAGTGATGGGCTATCTCATGACGCACCACCCGTTCAATTTCTCGAACCAGTTCCTCGGTTGACCGGCACCTCAGCTCCAGCGGCTGGCGAAAGACGGTTATCTTATCAGGGGGAACCAGGTTGTAGCCTATCCCTCGATGGGGCTGAGGAACTCCTTCATAGAGGCCCAGTAGATTCTCCCGGCGTTTGAGGCCCACCTTGGATAGCTGGTAGGGACTAGGCCAATCGGCTACCACCACGGCGACGTTCTCCAGCTTCTCCTTAAACTCCGGTGGCAGGGCTTCAACTGCCTTGGAGACCAACCTCTCAAATTCCTCCCTCTGCACTGCTCTCCCTCTGACTCTGTCCCTCGGGACACATCTCGTGCAGGATACAAACCTCGCAGCGAGGCTGGCGGGCCCGGCAGACCCTCCGGCCGTGCTCGACCATATTTAGATGAAAGCGTTCAAATTCCTCCGGCGGAAGCTGCTGCTCGAGTTCCTCCTGAGCTTGCTCGGGTGAGGCCTGGGGGGAGACGAGTCCCAGTCTGCGACTCACCCGATAGACATGGGTATCCACCGGGAGGGCCGGGCGGCTGAAGGAGAAAAGGAGCACGCAGGCTACTGTCTTGGGCCCCACCCCGGGAAGCTTTCTCAGCCAGGCCTTGGCCTCAGGAAGAGACAACTCGTCTAAGAAGTAGAGGTCCAGGCTTCCCCTCTCCCTTCTGATGGTCTCCAGGATGGCCTTGAGGCGAGCTGCTTTCACCTGAGCCAGTCCTCCAGCCTTTATGGCCTGGGCAATATCCTCCACGTTGGCTTCGGCCACCGCTTCCCAGCTTTTGAACTTCTTGAGGAGGGAGGAAAAGGCCCGCCGGGTGTTCTGCCCCGAGGTATTCTGGGAGAGCAGAGTCAGGATCAGCTCCGAGAGCGGGTCTTGGGGCAGCTCCCACCTGAGAGGCCCGTATTCCTGGGCAAGCAATCGGGATATCTCAGTTGCGGTCATGGCATCGAATTTTTGGGGTGAGCTACAATCCCCTAAGGTGGCAGGTATCATTCAGCAGTCGCAGTGCCAGATCGTTCCCCCGGGTCTCAAAGATGTTGATGGCACACACATCCTGTCCTATCTGCCAGAAGTGAGAGTTGTCGATTCCCAGAACGGCACACACCATGACCCGACAGGCTACCATGTGTGAGACCAGGATCACAGTTTCCTCCGGATGCCTAGCCACGAGCATCTGGAGTGCCCGCGAGACGCGTTCCCGGACATCTCCCAGACTTTCCCCACCAGGGAATCTCACCAGATGAGGAGAAGCCGACCAGAGCTGATAGAGGCCGCCGTTGCGCTCTTTAGCCTCCTGGGGAGACAGCCCCTGCCAGTCTCCAAAGTCGATATCAATGAGCTCTTCAAGCTCCTGAACTGGCACTTTGAGGCGCTGACTGATGATGTGGGCAGTCTGGAGGGCTCGCCTCAGGGGACTGGAGTAAATCTGGCTTACCCCCATCCGGACCAGCCGCTCCGCCGCCGCCCGGGCCTGTCTCAGTCCGAGCTTGGTCAAAGCCAAATCCGCTCGGCCACGAAACCTTTCCTCGCGATTCCATTGAGTCTGGCCGTGTCGTACCAAGATTATGCGAGCCACAGCTCTTCGACTATCTTAACATAGGAGAAGAGAGGCAAGCAAGTTGCCAAAGCAGAAGGGCTCACGAGCCGCCGGGCTGGTCCCTTGTCGGAACTGGGTCGGAGGACTCCCCCACGAAGATCAAGGGATAAATTATATCGCTCAGACAGCAGGGAAACCAGACCGCCAGGAAGAGAAAGAGGAGAATGGTCAGGATATCAATCCAGCTTATCAAACCACCTAGGGCCATGATCACATGAAACAGGGAGGCCCAGGTGCTTATCAGGACATGCCCATAATGTGGGAATTTGGTTAGCCACTTTTGGTAGCCAATGAGTATCCCAAGCAGTGCAGCCGGGTTTACCAGCCACCATCTCTCGATAAATCCGAGGTGAACTCCCCGATTGGGCAGGTCGAGGAGTACCTCCCCAATATAAGGGACGATCGAATCGCTCAGCGTGGCTATGCCCACCGATCCGGTGTAACCAATCAGGATCGCCCACCAGATTCGAGCCCTTTTGTACCTCATGTACATGGCCGTGGTCACGATGGCACTCAGCACGACGTGAGCCGGGTGCAGGATGTAGAAAATAGTTGGCGCAAGTGGGGAGACCCGAGGAAGAAGGTTGCCAAAGAGCACGATGAGCATAAGTGCAATCCCGGTGAGGGCCCCAGAAAAGGTAAAGGGGGCATGTCTCCCCAGCTCAGTTACTATTCGCCTGTTCATTCTTACTGACCCAGCGAGCTTTGGCCAGTAGGAAGGGAAGCACGGCCAGAAGGATTACGAGGGAGACCAATTGTGCCTCTTGAAGGCCGAGAACAAAGGGGGTGACATCTCCCCGGAGAAACCTGATGCCGAAGGTGCCAAGGGAGTAGAGGGCGAGGTAAGCGGCGATGAGCGAGCCCTCCGGCCTGAGCCGGCCTCGCAGGATATAGAAAAGGAGGCCGAAGACCAGGAGATCCCAGAGAAGTTCATACACCTGGGTCGGATGAACGGCGATGCCCAGCGGAGCGTAGCTGTTGGGATGGGTATAGACGAAGCCCCAGGGAAGAGTGGTTGGCTTTCCGTAGCAGCAGCCGTTGATGGTGCAGCCAATCCGGCCGATGGCCTGGCCCAGGATGACCCCCGGGGCTGCCAGGTCGAGCAATGGAGCAGCGGGAACCCCTCGCAAGCGGCAATAAATCCACATCCCCAGGATTCCTCCCAGTATGGCTCCAAAGATGGTCAGCCCGGCAGGGTTGAGCATCTCCCCGGGGTGGGAGGCATAGTAGCTCAACTTGTCGATGACGTGAAGTAACTTGGAGACCAGGAGACCAAAGGGGACGGCCACCACCGCCACACCGGCCACGAAGTCGGAGGTGACCCCCATCTTCCCCCAGAAGTGTCGAATCCAGAGGATGATGGCCACGATGGCTGCTGTTACTGCCACCCCATACCATCTCACGGACAGCCCGCCGACCGTGAGGGCAACCGGGTTAACTCCTACATGAATCACCGGGGCACCTGTGAGCCATAGAGTTGTGCAGCCTGAGTTCCCAACTTAATCCTGATCACTGGCAGTCCCGGCAGCTTCCGAAGAATTGCAGGAGATGACCTTCGATCTTAAATCCTGTCTCCCGAGCTAGCCTCCGCTCCAGCTCCTCCAGGCCGCAGCCGGTGAAGTCCACCACCTTACCGCATTTGGAGCATATCAGATGACCGTGATGCTTGAGGTTACCGGCCACGTAGTGGGGAGTTTTCCCTCCAGCATGCACTTCGCAGACGAGCCCCAGCTTCACTAGAGTATTCAGGGTGCGATAAACCGTGACCAGTCCAATGCCTGGATGGGTCCGATGCACTTGTTCATATATCTCCGCCGGGGTCAAGTGCCCGGGGCTGTTGAAAATCGCCTCCAGCACTGCCTCACGCTGCGGGGTAAGCTTATAACCCTGCTGCCTTAGAATAGAAGCTACTCTTCTTTGGCTAGCTCTCATCTTACTAAATGAAAAATATTTTCACTTCTTTATACCAATCAAACAACTACTTGTCAAGTATCCGAATTGCATCATAATTTTTGTTACCGAAGATGGTATTATTGAATCAAAAATAG
>CAZYDA010000045.1:0-7560 GCA_964645275.1 uncultured Dehalococcoidia bacterium
CATCAGCTGCCCCGGCGACAGGGTCAACACGCTGGTGACCGACCGGGGGGTCTTCACCAAGATCGGGCAGACCTTCACCCTGACCAAGTATTTTGCCGGGCCAGGCTCTCGAGAGGCCCGCCTCCAAGACATAAGGGAGACCTGTGGCTGGGAGCTAAGAGTGGCCGAGGAGCTGGAGGAGGTCGCCCTGCCCGACGCCGAGGAGTTGGCCATCCTGCGCTCGCTTGACCCTCAAGGGGTGTTCATCGGAAAATAAGGGCGTCTCAAATAGCAATGATTGCATATGGGACAGTAACTTTTGACACCACAATCTGGGCCAAGTACAATATTTCTGGGTCATTGGACTTAGTTTTCAGAGGTGTGAGGTGAGCCAGGGCCGGAACATAGTGCTGATACTGGGCATAAGCGGGGCTTCCGGCGCTATCTATGGCCTCAGGCTGCTCCAGGTGCTCTCCGCCATGGAGAGGGTTGAAACCCATCTGGTAATCTCCAAGGCAGGGGAGATGGTCATCCGAGAGGAGGCCGATTGGAAGCTGGAGGAGGTGAAACAACTGGCCAACTTCTGCTATGACATTGACGACCTCAATGCCCCAATCTCCAGCGGCTCATTCCGACGACAGGGGATGGTGGTTGCTCCCTGCTCCATGAAGACCCTGTCTGCCATAGCCAACTCGTACGCCGACAACCTGCTTACCCGGGCCGCCGATGTAACGCTCAAGGAAGGGGGGAAGCTCATCCTGCTGGTTCGAGAAACCCCCCTGCATCTGGGTCACCTGCGGAACATGGAGAGGCTGGCCGAAATGGGAGCGATCATCATGCCCCCGGTTCCGGCATTCTACCATCGACCCGGCACCATTCAAGATCTGGTAGATCACACCGTGGGCAAGGTATTGGACCTTTTTGGACTGGAGCATGATCTGTTCCAGAGATGGTCAGGTCTTCTCGACCGGAAGGGGTTGACCTGGTGAAGGATGTGGTTGAACTTTCCCGAGGGGAAGGGAGAACAAGGGTCATCCTCTCCGCCCGCTACTTGGGGGAGGGCCTGGTGGTCTGTATCTACAACGAGAAGGCCCACATCGGCGCCGTGTGCCTGGGTGAATTCGACCCGGAAAGTAGGCGAACCTCCACCTCGGTCATCACCCGTCGGGGACACAAGGATGATGCTGTGGCCCAAAAAGCCGCCTATCTGCTCACCAAGCGGACCGGGAAGCCTAGCTGTGTTGTTGCGGGCATCCATGTGGAGGAGATCACCGAAGCGGAGATAAGGGAAATCATGGAGAACGTCGCCAGCTTGGTGGAGGAACTCATTGCCAGGGGGTCTCAGGATGTCTGAGCACTCCAGGATGAACCGCCTGCTCTCGCCCTTCCGCGTCCTGGATCTGACCGACAAGAAGGGTTATTTCTGCCCCAAGATCCTGGGCGACCTGGGTGCTGAGGTCATCCGGGTAGAGAGGCCGGGAACCAAGCGGGACTTCTGGTGGTGGGCCTACAACCGTGATAAGAAGCTGGTTCAGCTTGATATTGAGAGAGAGCCAAAGAAGGTGCTGGAGCTTGCCCGGGAGGTAGATTTCCTCATCGAATCTTTCGCCCCGGGTTACCTGGATCGCCTGGGGCTGGGATATGCCGCCCTGAAGGAGGTTAATCCCCGGCTGATCGTCACCTCGATCACCCCCTTTGGTCAGACTGGCCCCTACCGAGGTCTCCAGGCGGGTGATCTGGAACTCATGGCCCTTTCCGGAGTGATGTATCTGCTTGGCGACCCTGACCGCCCTCCGGTGCGGCTGGGATTCCCACAGTCCTACCTCATCGCCTCAGCTGAGGCAGCCGTGGGTACCCTGATCGCCCACCATTGGAGGGAGATCACCGGCGAGGGGCAGCAGGTGGATGTCTCCGCCCAGGAAAGTCTGTTTGCTGTCCTGATGCATGCTCCCTTCTTCTGGAGGTGGGAGGGCACCATCCCGAAGCGAACCGGAAGATATCGCCTGGGGGTCACCGGAGCCATGTTCCTTCACCCCCTGATCTGGGAATGCAAGGATGGACACATCGCTTACATGCTCATGGGAGGAAAGCAAGGGGCCTACTCAAACCGCACTATAGCTCGATATATTGACCAGGAGGGGGATCTGCCTGACCCAGTTCGGCAAATAGATTGGGACACCCTCGACCTGGCTAAGATCACCCCGGAGGAACTGGCTAAGGTCTGGGAGCCCTTTGCCCGGTTCTTCAAGCGGCACACCCGCCAGGAACTCTTCCAGCTCGCCTTAAAGGAAAGGGTGCAGCTCTTCCCGGTGAATACGGTGGCGGAGGTGCTGGAGGACGAGCAGTTAGAGGCTCGGGGGTTCTGGGAGAAGAGGAAAATCCCGGAGCTCGGCCGGACCTTTAGGTTTCCCGGCTCCTTTGCTCGTCTCACTTTTTCCCCTCCGGTCAGGCCTGAAGACGGAGGATTAGAAGGGGGGAAGGATCTCCCCTTCGAGGGGTTAAAGGTGGCTGATTTCTCTTGGGTTGCTACGGCACCGTGGATCACCGGTTGGCTGGCCAGCTATGGTGCGGAGGTGATTAAGGTAGAGTCAACCACCCGTCCCGATGCCACCCGAATTTCTGGGCCCTATAAGGATAACCAGCCAGGTCTCAATCGCTCAGCCCAGTTTCTCGTCTGGAACGGGGGCAAGAAGAGTCTCACCCTCAACCTGAACCACCCTGACGGCCAAAAACTTGCCCGAAGGCTGGTCGCCTGGGCCGACGTCATCTTCGAGAGCTTCGCCCCGGGCACGATGCAGCAATGGGGTTTGAGCTACGATGAGCTGCAGAAGGTGAATCCGCAGATCGTCATGTTGAGCGCCTCGATGATGGGGGCCAGTGGCCCCCATGCGGCCCAGCCAGGGCTGGGACTTCAGCTCACTTCGCTGGCTGGGTTCACCTATCTTACCGGGTGGCCAGATCGAGACCCCCCGTTCATCTGGGGAGCTTACACCGATGTGCTTGCCTCCAGGCTTGGAGGAGCTGTCTTCCTCGCTGCCCTTGACTATTGCCGCCGGACAGGTAAGGGATGCCACATTGACCTCTCCCAGTATGAGGCTAGTCTGCAATTCCTTGCCCCCCTGATCCTGGAGTACCAGGCCACTGGGAACCATAGGGGCCGGATGGGGAATCGCTCTCCGGTCGCCTCTCCCCATGGCGTCTTCCCCTGTCGGGGAGAAGATCGCTGGTGTGCCCTCTCCGTGTTCACCGATTCGGAGTGGGAGAGGCTCTGCCAAGCCATGGAGAGGCCAGAGTTGACCCAAGACCCACGGTTCAGCACCTTCCCCCAGAGGAAGGAAAATGAGGATGAGCTGGAAGAACTCATCTCCCAATGGACGGCTCAGCTTCCTTCTGAGGAGGTAATGACCCGCCTGCAGGAAGTCGGGGTGAGGTCCGGGGTGGTACAGGATTGCCACGACCTCTATCACGATCCGCAACTCAACCATCGAGAGCACTTCATTCCCGTGGTTCATCCTGAGGTGGGAGAATATGATTACTTCTGTCCTGGCTTCCGCCTGGAGAAGGTTCCCCTGAGGGCTGATCGGGCTCCCTGCATCGGTGAGCACAACGAGTATGTCTGCACCCAGATTCTGGGTCTGTCCGATGAGGAGTTCATTGATTACCTGACCTCTGGAGCATTCGAATAAGGAAGGAGGTAAACGTGGCCAAAAAGGACATCTCGAGCATGCGCAGCGCATTGGATTTCCTGCTGGCTGAAGGGGATGTAATGGTGGCGGAGGGGGAGGTGGATCCCATATATGAGATCTCGGGAATCATCAAGTCCTTTGATGGTGGTCCGGTGCTCCTCTTTGAGAAGATCAAAGGTTATCCCGGGGTGAGGAACGTGGCCAATGTGTTCGCCAACGAAGGAATCTACTCCAAGCTGTTCGATGCCTCCAGTGACAAGGAGATGATGCGTCGAGCCCATGAGGCCCTGCTCCACCCCATCCCTCCGAAGGAGGTGAAGGAGGCCCCCTGTCAGGAGGTGGTGATCACCGAGGGAATTGACGTGCTGGCTACCCTGCCGATCCTGAAGCATACCGAGGAAGATGCTGGGAGGATCCTAGGGGGACTGAATGTTCTCATCGGGGGCAAGTACTTTGAGGGGGGCTTTGAGATCTCCTTTAAGCGAACCCATTTCCAAGGCAAGGATTGGGGCAGCCTGATGGCTGGGGATCATACTCATATAGGGAAGATCATTCGTCAGTTTCGCGGCGAGCGCATCCCGGCCACGCTCAACATCTGCACCCCACCAGCGGTGAACCTGGCTGCCGGAGGGTCTTATCTTCATCCCCTGGTTCCCTTCGGGGCGGATGAGTTGGGGTTCGCTGGGGGATTGCAGGGCTTTCCGGTCGAGATCATTCGGGCCAAGACGGTGGACGCTTATGCCATCGCCCAGGCCGAGTGGGTAATTGAGGGTTATATTGACACCACCCAGCACGTGTGGGAGAGCGAGAAGGCGGCTCAAGCTGGCCGATGGGATGTAGCCCCGTTCTTTCCCGAGTACACCGGGTATTTGGGTGGGGCGGTAAAAACAACCAAATTCGTGGTCACCGCCATTACCCACCGCAAGGATCGCCCCATCTTCTATTCGCCGCTGGCCCATTCCATCGAGGGGGAGAACCTGCTGCGTCCCTTCCGAGCAGCCTCCATCTACGAATATGCTCGCCGCATCGTTCCCCCAGATTTTATAGCTGATGTGAACATCCTGCAGGGGCAAAAGGGCCTTCTCGGCGTGACCTTCCAGGTACGCAAGACGAGGAGGCGGTACGAGGGTTACCAGAAAACCCTGCTTCGTAACATCCTCACCCTGCCCGAAGCGCCACAGGTGGGCATTGTGGTAGATGAGGACGTCAACATTTACAGCGCAGAGGATGTCATCTGGGCCATAACCACCCGGGTGAACCCCGCCACCGGGATCATCGTTGGCGGGGGTGAGAGACATCGCCAGGGTAACCCCATGGAGGAGCTCTCTCCGGAGAGCGGACTCCAGGGGTTTATCGGCATCGATGCCACGGTTCCCTTTGACCATCCACTGAAGGGCGTCTTTCGCCAGGGGAAGTACCCCGTGGACAAGATTGACCTGCACCGTTGGTTCACTGAGGAGCAGATCGCCAGCGCACGAGCTCGGCAGAGCGAATATGGACGGCTGCTGGCGGAACGCGGCTCCTGAGGGGGTGAAGATGAGCGAGGAAAAGCCGGCCGAGATGATGGTTCGGTGCAAGAACTGCATCAAGCGGTTCCCGGTTGAGCCAGGAGCCACTAGGGCAAAGTGCCCCTATTGTGGCGTGGAATACCGCATCTCCTGGCCTAAGCCGGACCTACCCTACATTAGAGGGCTGGCTGAATAGGTTGGATTTTGAAGGCCACAATCAGCCCGACGCGATTCAAGGGAGGTAGCCTGGCCTCAGGAAGAAGGAGGTGACTGTGCGCAAGCAGAGGATTGCCTATATAGATTTAACGACCGGGAGAATTGAAAAGCGGGGGATTCCGGAGAGCCTGCGTCGGCTCTACCTGGGGGGTCGGGGGCTGGATATCTACCTGCTCTACAACCACGTAAAGCCAGGTTGTGACCCCCTCAGCCCGGACAATGTCTTCGTGGTCAGCGCTGGCCTGCTCGGCGGTACACCAGCCCCCTCATCATCGAGATTCCACTGTGGGGCCAAATCGCCGCTCACAGGGTTCATCGGTAGCTCAAATTCCGGTGGTTTTTTTGCCCCCGAGCTGAGGTACGCTGGTTTTGATCATCTGGTGATTAAAGGAGCATCTTCAAAGCCAGTTTACCTCTGGGTTCACGATGGAGAGATCGAGATATGTGATGCCTCCCACATCTGGGGCAAAGATACCTTCGTCACTCAGCAAATGATCCGAGAGGAGCTGGGCGACGAGCAGGTGAAGTCTATATGTATTGGCCAAGCAGGAGAGAACCTGGTCCGCTTTGCCAATGTCCGAACTGGGCTCAAGAACGCCGCTGGCAGGACAGGGATGGGCGCTGTCATGGGATCGAAGAAGTTGAAGGCCATCGCCGCTCGAGGCACCCTGGGGGTGGAGATCGCACATCCAGAGGAGGCGCTCAGACTCTACCAGGAGAAGGCCCGGAAGGCGCTGAGGAGCAAGGCCACCCGAGCAATACAGGAATACGGAACCATGGTGGTCTTCAACACCTCCAACACGGCGGGACAGATAAGGGTGAGGAATTTCCAGACCAATACCCTTGATCACGCCGAGAGCCTGGAGCCGGAGAACATGCACGACAACTTCTCCATCGGGATGGCTGGCTGCTTCGCCTGCCCCATCCACTGCCGCCATAAATACATAGTGCCAGAGGGACCTTACAAGGGCGTTTACACCGAGGGGCCGGAGTACACTACCCTGGGTTCCTTTGGCACCGAGTTTGGCATTCGCCGGCTGGAGACTGTTCTCCGAGGAAATCACCTGGCCAACATGTACGGGTTTGATACCCTAGAGTTCGGGAGCATGGCCTCCTGGGCCATAGAACTCTATGAAAAGGGACTGATCGACGACCAGGTTACCGGGGGGCTAAAGCTTGAGTGGGACAACGACGAGGTCATCTTCGAGTTGGTTGACCAGGTAGTCTTTCGCCGCGGGCTGGGAGATATCCTGGCTGAAGGCCCAGAGAGGGCCATCCAGAAACTGGGCGAGGAGACCCGGTATTACAACATCAACATCAAGGGCATGAGCAATCTGCACTCCGATGAGCGCTCAATTCCCTCCTTCGCCCTGGGAATAGGCACAGCCACCCGGGGAGCAGATCATCTGAGAAGCCGACCGGTTGTTGACCTCTTCAACCTCCCCCCCGAGGTTCTGAAGCAACACTATGGCTTCGACGTGGTCAACGACTACTCCGCCTACGAAACGAAGGGGAAGGTCATCTGGTGGCATGAAACCTATAACCCAGTGACTGATTCCCTGGGGATGTGCCGCATCGAGACCATCACCTTCAGCCTCCATCGACTCGGCTACCAGGATTATGTCGAGCTCATTCGGGCCATCACTGGTCTGGAGTTCACCCCCGAGGAGCTACAGCAGATCGGGGAGAGGATCTACACCCTGGAGCGGCTCTTCAACATTCGGGAGGGAGCCAGTCGCAAGGATGATTACCCCCCCGAGCGCTACTTCATCGAGCCCACCCCCGCTGGATTGCCCAAGAATCGGGGGAAGAAGCTGGATCGAGAGAAGTACGACCAGATGCTCGATGAGAATTACGAGATGCACGGCTGGGACAAGAATGGCGTGCCTCGGCCGGAGACCCTGAAGAAATTGGGCCTAGATAAGGAGCCTTCTCATATACTTTAGGAAGGGGGCCATGATGCAAAAGATGATCCTAGTCGATCCGGAAAAATGCACCGGGTGCCGAACCTGCGAACTGGTCTGCTCCGTCAAGAACGAGGGTCTGGCCAACCCAGCACTATCCCGAGTGCGCATCATCAGATTCGATGCAGTGGTCTTGGACGTCCCCATGCTCTGTCAGCAGTGTACCTCCGCCCCCTGCATGCTCATCTGTCCCATGAGGGCGATAAG
>CAZYDA010000046.1:0-7490 GCA_964645275.1 uncultured Dehalococcoidia bacterium
TTATCTCCGGCGAGACGGGGTAGCGGGGGATTTCCTCATCCAGGTCAATGAAGCTCTGACCCCTTTGCAAGGCCTTGGCAATGGTGCCCAGAACCTTGGCAGCCGCTAGGGTGGCATCATCGAAGATCCAGTTCTCCTCGTGACCCGACATCTGGTGTCCAGAAAGCTCGGCCGCCAGTGTTATCGGCTCCCTGTTTCGGGAAAGGTCCAGCCGGTGTCCGAAAAGCTCGATTTCGGTTAGGCCCTGTCTCAAGGCCTGATAAAGCTTCTTTACCCCCTGCTTGATGAAGGCAAATCCGGTGGGGCTCGTGAGGTACTCCCCACCCTGCTGGGTGATGAACTCCTCAGCTATCCGAGAGAATTTGACCTCTCCCATAAAACGGGGTTGCCCAGGCCGACCTCTCCGGCGATGCTCCTGAATTATCTGCTTAGCTTGCATGGCCAGGGTGCGATCTCCCTCCACCACCTTTCCATCGGAACGCACATAGATCACCCGGTCGCCATCCTCATCGTGACCGAGGCCCACCACCTCCTTCTTGACATAACCTTGAAGCCTTCGAGCCTTTTCTTCCTCCTCACGAGCCACTTCAAGTACCTTTTCCTCAAGCTGTCGGCGATACTTGGCCTTTATGGGATCGGGGATGTGAGCTGGGAAGGAACCGTCAGGCGCCTCGTTCAGGGCCACCACTTCAGCGCCGAGATCCAGGTAGACCTGCTTGGTCCGCCAGGTAGAGCCATTTCCGAAATCAATCACCAGTTTCATTCCCTTTAGGGGGTGTTTTACGGCCAGCTCAGTTGGCTCGAACTCCGGAGGAAGCCCAAGTCGGGTCCTAATTTGTTCCCACTCTAGCTTGCTCATTTCCTCAGGGAACTCCAGGCCGGCTAGAAGATCCAGCAGGTTCTTTAGTCCCCTATCCTGCCATCTCTCTCGAAGATAAACCCAGATTTCCCTGCCGAGCCTCAGGTTAGCCTTCACCAGCTCGTTGTGGTACCGCGCGATTTCTCCCTCTGCAACCTTTGCTAATTCCCCCTCACCATCGAGGAAGTCCCCCCTTAGGATGGTGCTCTTAAGCTGGAGCATCTGTTCGGCACTGATGCTGGTAATGAAACCATCTTGATCCTTTATCACCTGTTTTAGACCGTTGTACTCCGCCTCGTTATGGCTAGCGGTGATGTTGATGCCTCCATCAGCATTCAGATAGGGAATGGCGAAGTAAAGCTCCGGGGTGGAGGAGATTCCGATATCGTAAACATTTACCCCTGAGGAAAGCAAGCCTTTTATCAGTGCCCGACGCAGCCGCTCGGTGCTGAGCCTTATGCCGCCGCCAACCACCACCCAGAGCTGTCCTGAGGGAGCCCCATTTATCCTCCGCAGGTATGTTCCATAGCCCTTCCCCAGGTAGTAGACCACCCGATCAGGGAGATCCACATCTGCAATGGCGCGCACATCATAAGTCTGAAAGATCACCGGATTTATCTGCTGTGGCGTGATGAGAAACGACTTCAGAAGCTGAGATTTCTCTAGCGAAACTATTTTGTACTCCTCCAGGCTTGCCGGAACGAGCAGGGATTCCCCGCGATTCAGGTGTTCAACCGAATCTTCCTTCTCCACTCTCACCTTTCCCTCGAGGCAGGTGAGTACTTGGAAGCTTCCCTGGGTTTGTTGAACCAGCTTGACACCCAGGTCGAGGTTTAGGCGGTTGGTCGAGAAGTAGAGTGTGGAGATCAGCTCCTCCTCTGAATCATTCACCCGGCGAGGAAGACAGTGGAAACTAGTCGCAGTGGTGGGCTCAAAATCGAGAACCTTCAAGGCCTTCTCTATGTGCAGCGGTCGCTGGGGATGCCGGTTCCAGTCCCAGACTCGATAGGTTATTCCGGAGGTCTGCTGAATCTCAGCGAGCACCAGACCCTTCCCAATGGCGTGAATTGTGCCGGCTGGGTTAAGGAACACCTCGCCGGCCGTGACCGGGATGGCATTGAGGTACTTCTCAGCTATGTTCACCCTACCCGAACGGAGGTCTTTCTGAAATTCCCTCGGATCAACTTCCTCTTTGAAGCCGAGATAGAGCACAGCGCCTGGCTCGGCCTTGAGGATGAGCCAGGCTTCGTTCTTGCCAGGCTGAATTTCCCCAAGTTCCTTGGCCTTCTCATCTGAGGGATGAACCTGAATTGAAAGATCCTCCCGAGCATCAATGAACTTAACCAGGATGGGGAGCTCTCCCTTAAATTCCTGAGCGATGGCAGACCCCAGGATATCCTCAGGCAAGAGACTTATGAGGTGGGGAAGAGGGATCTTGAGACCTTCCTCAATCTCTATCAGCGAAGGGTGTAAAGGATGAGCTGAGCATTCCCAAGATTCACCGATCTTCCTCCCTGTGGGCTTGAGCCCCTTCAGCTGCTCAAGGTAGCTTCCCCCCCAGACCAGCTCAACTAAGTTATCGCTGCGTGGCTTGATAAATCCCTTCCTCAATCTTTTTACCAGTGCTATTATAGTCTTTCGATTTTGGTAGTAGGCCTCCCATTGCTCTCTGGCTGGGAAGATCTCCCGGGCTTCCTCCCGAGCCACCAAATACAGCTCCTCGTAGGAATAGAAATTTCCAGGAAGTCTTACCCGCCAATCGCTCTTGCCATCCCGGCTGAGTTTGGTCCTCATCCGCATCCGGCCGCTGGGGAGGAACACATCGGCCAGTATCTCGTCAGGCTCGAGGTTCAGCTCCTCTAGCTCGATGCAGTTGTAGGCCAGAGAATCTTTTAAGCTCCCTCTCGAGAGTCGACTGTTGACGATCACCGCCTGGGAGGCCTCCAGATCATCAGCTTCCACCTTAAGCAGCAGGCTTCTTCTCACCTTTCCTTTAGCCCGAGAGTCCAGCAGGATGCTTTTCTTGACTTCCAGGTCCTTCAGTTTGAGGTGCTTAACCCAGGCTTTGTCTAGGTCAAAGAAGCGTCTTAAGCATTCCCCCTCATAGGAGTCATCCAGCAGACGGAGCAAGTTCTGGCGATAAAATCTGAGCTGACCAAAGTCCCACCAGAAGGTATTCTCTCCAAGGTCCTTGTCCACGAGGAGCTTCAGAGGCTTAGCTGAGAGCCTTTTCTTGATTCGATTCACCCTCTCCCAGAGGTCGGGGTCACCACCGTGGGATGCGAAGTCCTCTCGGCTGGAGCTAAGCGGCATCCAGAGGTGGGGATCAGTATCCAACTTGCCGTGTTTTCTCTCCAACTCTGGCTGGAATTCCTCCAGCAGGGCTTCAAGGAGTTCTTGGGAGATGCTGAAGGAGCCCAGGCTCTTGCCCAGGGTTAACTTTCCGAAAGAATCAGGTTGAATGAGTCCCTTCCTCTTAAGCTCCCTTATTTGCTCCCAGGTTTGCTTTTCTCGCTGGAGCGTCTCGCCGTTTGGGATAGGGAGGAGCAAGCCATAGCTCTGCCAGTTCCTCCGCCATTCCCCTTCCTCCTCCGGTAACTCCTGACGGAGGCAAAATATCTCTGCCTGGGAACTTCCGGCGAAATCGGGATTCTTCTCCGGAATGAATATCTGGTCACCCCAGAATACGCAGAGTCGCCCCTCACGTGAGGGAGCGAATATCTGGGTCTGGAAGATGACCGCCTCGAGGATGGTGATGAGGGTTTCCTCGCCCTTCAGCTCAATCAGCCGGGGGAGCTTTACGGCTGACTTGTCTCCCCCCTCGGCCAATTGCAGAGGGGAGAGTCGCATTCCTTTGCCTGCCGTATGGTAGATAGCAATCTTTCCCCCACGCACAAGCAAATCGTCCAAGTTGTGCTTTTCCAGCTTTCTCCAGGCATAAAGTGTTCCTAGAAGTTGTCCGGCGCCTCCAGGCCAGTCCTCCTCCAGGGAAAATATCCTCGTTTTGGGTCCGATGACTGTACCCCGGGAACTCTCCAGCCGATGCTGCCAGTACTTGGCTTGCACCTTCGAAGGCGAGACCACCACTATGACATCAAAGCCTTTCCCCTCCCCAGCCACCCGATACATGGTCTCGATATTCCTCAGGTGCATGGCTAAATTTATCATAACGCAACGGCGGGAAAACTCAAAGTCTACCGGGAGTGAGAAAGGCGTGCTAAAATGAATGCCGTGAGAACTATAGGCATTACCCACTGTGGCCAGGCAGAGTTTCGCTGGGGGGAGCGTACTTATGTCATGGGCATCATCAACCTCTCACCGGATTCCTTCGCCGGAGATGGGATAGCCGACCTGGAGGTAGCTGTGGAGCGAGCACAGCATTTTGTGGCTGAGGGAGCAGATATTATAGATGTCGGCGGCGAGTCTACCAGGCCTGGCTCGAGTCCCATAACAATTCGGGAGGAGCTCAAGCGAGTGTTGCCAGTAATTGAACGGCTAGCAGCAGGATTATCCGTTCCCATAAGCATTGATACCTACAAGTTTGAGGTGGCTCGCCAGGCACTTGACGCTGGTGCCAGCTTGATCAATGACCAATGGGGCCTGAAGCATGATCCCCGGTTGGCCGAACTCGCGGCCGAGAGAGGAGCCCCTATAATCCTGATGAGCAACCAGCGAGACAAGGGAGGGTATGACGGGAGAATTAAGCGGGACACTGGTTATTATGAGGATGTGGTAGCGGAGGTGACCTCCTCGCTGCGGGAAAGCCTGAAACTGGCCTTAGAACGCGGTGTGCCCTGGGAAAACCTCATTCTCGACCCGGGCATAGGTTTTGGTAAGACTTGGCAGCAGGATCTTGAGCTCATTCGGCGGCTGGAGGAGCTCAAAAAATTGGGGAGGCCTGTTCTGGTAGGGCCTTCACGTAAGTCCTTCATTGGTCTGGCTCTGGGCCTCCCCGCTGAGGAGCGTCTGGAGGGGACGGCTGCTGCGGTGGCCATTAGCATCGCCAAAGGCGCTGATATGGTTCGGGTGCACGACGTTCAGGCGATGACTCGAGTCTGCCGTCTGAGCGATGCCATAGTTCGCTTGAGCCAGCGAACCTAGCCTATTTCCGCTCGTATTTATACCATCCCTCACCAGTCTTCCGGCCAAGTTTTCCGGCCTTCACCATGGCCTTTAAGGTATGTGGAGTGGTGTGCTTTAGCTCCGGCGGCAACTCCTGCCTCAAGACCTCATTTACAGCATAGCCGATGTCCAGTCCGGTGAGATCCATCAGCTCGAAGGGCCCCATGGGATAATTCAGGCCATGCTTCACTGCCTTGTCAATGTCCTCAATTGAGGCAACGCCTTCCTCGTAGATCCTAATCGCCTCCATCAGTTGAGGCATCATTATCCGATTGACCACAAAGCCAGCGGTATCCTTCTTGACTAGAATCGTTATTTTCCCCAAGCTCTTTTCGGCCAGTTCTCTGATCACCTGAACTGTCTCATCGCTGGTAAGATATCCTTTAACTACCTCCACCAGCTTCATCACCGGGGCTGGATTGAAGAAATGCATGCCAGCTACCTTGTCCGGGCGCTTGGTAGCCGAGGCTATCTCAGTGATGGACAGCGAGGAGGTATTGGTGCTCAAGACAACCTCTGGTCGCGTGAGCTCATCCAACTCCTTGAAGATCTGCTTCTTCAGGTCCAGGTTCTCGATAGCTGCCTCGACTACGAAGTCAACCTCCTTCAAGTCAGCCATCGAGAGTGTGGGATCAATGCGGCCCAAGATGCTGGCCTTTTCCCCTTCACTGAGCTTGCCCTTAGCGACCATCTTCTCTAGGCCCTGCTCGATGTTCTTCATTCCCCGTTGCAGGAACTCATCAGCGATATCTCGCATGACCACTTGGAAGCCATTTTGAGCGAAAACCTGAGCGATGCCGCTCCCCATCGCCCCAGCTCCAATTACTCCCACCTTCTTGATCTCCATGCTCCTCCTTTCCTGAAAAGTCGAGGGCTTTTAGCGTTGACCTAGGTCTAATTTATTCCTTGCTCCGGGCCTTGTCAAGCAGCTTAACTCAAGTCTAGACTTAAAGCGTGACTCGATATTTGAGTTTACCCTCCTCATAGAGGTCTCCCCCGTGGAGGTCATTTATCACAGTCACTGGGAAATCTTCCACCTCCAGCCTTCTGATTGCCTCAGCTCCGAGCTCTTCGTAGGCCACCACCTCGGCTCTCCTGATGCACTTTGCCAGGAGTGCTCCTGCCCCTCCCACTGCTCCGAAGTAGACTGCCCTGTATTTCTTAATGGCTTCCTTCACCTCCGGCGAGCGGTTCCCTTTGCCGATCATTCCTTTAAGCCCCTTGGCCAGCAGGCGGGGAGTATAGACATCCAGACGACCGCTCGTGGTGGGGCCAGCCGAGCCTATTACCCAGCCTGGCTTGGCTGGGGAAGGGCCGAGGTAGTAAATCGTTTGCCCCCTGAGGTCAAAGGGGAGCGACTCACCTCGGTCGAGGGCCTCAATGAGGCGACGATGGGAGGCATCCCGGGCAGCATAGATGACCCCGCTGAGCAGTACCTCCTCCCCGGCTCGGAGGCTCTCCACCTGCTCATCCGTCAGCGGAAGCAATAGCCTTCTCGTCATCGCCTTCAAATAACGGCCTCCCGATGTCGGGCAGCATGGCATTGCAGGTTAACCGCCACAGGCAGGCTGGCTATGTGGCAAGGCATTGACTCGATGTGAACTGCCAGGGCAGTAATTCGACCACCATAGCCCATGGGGCCGATTCCTAAGGCATTAATGCGCCTCAGGATTTGCCTCTCCAGTTCTGCTACCTCAGGGTCTGCGCTGGGCTCGCCAACTCGACGTAGCAGGGCCTTCTTGGCCAGGAGTAGAGCCATTTCGGCTGTTCCTCCTATTCCTACCCCGACGATCGTCGGCGGGCAGGGATTACTTCCAGCTCGGTCAACTGCTTGAACGACGAAGTCAATCACTCCCTGCTTACCCTCCGCCGGCGTCAGCATGGCCAGAGCACTCATGTTCTCACTCCCCCCGCCCTTGGGAAGCACGGTGATCTTAATTCTGTCGCCTGGGACCATCTCCACATGAGTTATGGGCGGGGTGTTATCCCCAGTATTTATCCTGGCTGAAAAGGGCCGAGCTACCACCGACTTTCTGAGGTAGCCTTCGCTATACCCCTTCCTGACGCCCTCCAACACGGCTGAGTTTAGGTCACCCCCGACGAGACAGACCTCTTGGCCGATTTCGAGGAAGACCACTGCCGTACCGGTATCCTGACAAAGAGGAATCTGCTCTGCCGAGGCTATCTCGGCGTTCTGTAGAAGCTGAGTCAGAACCCGCTTGCCGGCTGGCGATTCTTCCTCCTCCAGCGCCTTCTTGAGAGCCAGGATAACATCTTCACCCAGGAAATAATTGGCCTGGACACACAGGTCAGCAACCGTCTGTGTGATGTCCTTAACCTCTATCCTCCTCATAATTTCTGTGCCGCTGCCTAAAATATAGACTCCCACTTCATACTTGTCAATCTGCAAGCTATTAGTGCGACAACTAGAAATGCTGCGGAGGCTGAGATACATGGGTAACACTCATGGTATGATTGGTAGGAGTCTCAACTTACCATGAGGAGTTAT
>CAZYDA010000047.1:0-7440 GCA_964645275.1 uncultured Dehalococcoidia bacterium
TTGCTCCAGCCGTGGGCCTTGATTACGCAGCCGCCCACGCCCAGAAGGAGGGCACCACCCAGGGTGGCATTGTCGAAGATGCGCCTCTCCACCCCTTCGAGGGCGGCTCCGAGGAGGGGGCCATTGCCAAGCATCTGGCGGGAAAGCTGAGTAAAGAATCTCACCACCCCCTCCCCCCACTTGATGGCCATGTTTCCGGTAAAGCCATCGGTAACCACCACATCGGCCAGGCCATCAAACAAGATATGGCCCTCAACGTTACCGATGAAATTAAGCTCGCTTTCCTTCAGAAGCTGGTGGGCGGCGCGAACAAGAGCATTTCCCTTAATCTCCTCCTCTCCGTTGGAGAGAAGTCCTATGCGGGGATTCGAAATCCCAAAGACCCTCTGTACGTAGACAGCTCCCATTCGGGCAAACTCTACAAGCCACTGTGGCTTGCAATCGGAATTGGCCCCTACATCAAGGAAAAGCACCGGTCGGGAGAGGGAGGGGAGCAACAGGGCCAGCGCTGGTCGGGAAATTCCTCCCTTTCGCCCCAGGGTCAAGATGGCTGAGCTCACCAGTGCTCCGGTGTTTCCAGCGGAAACGAAAGCTGCCACCTTCCCTTCTCTGAGCAACCTTAGCCCCACGGCGATCGAGGAGTTAGGCTTGCGTTTGGTGGCCAAAACACCGGGCTCGTCCGGGCCAACCACCTCTTCGGCGGGGAAGAGCCCAAGCTTAAGGCCGGAGACCTGCTGCTGACTCAGCTCAGCTTCCATGGTTTCAGGCCTCCCCACAAGAATGATCTCCAATCCGTTTTCCTGACTGGCCTTAACTGCCCCCTTTATGATTTCCTCGGGAGCATGATCGCCGCTCATGCCATCCAGAGCTATTTTCATACCGGCTCCTCCACTCTCTCCCAGCGGTCGCAGCGACCCCCCCAGCGAGCAATGACCCGGCCATCCAGGGAGATCTGAGCGATTTCACACTGGTTAGGGCAAGCTTTGCACACAAAAGAAGAGGTCTTATAATTCGCCTCGCTAACCTCAAATCCCTTAAATTTGGTCTTATGACCGTTAAGGCTGATCTCCTCCTGGGCTAGAAGTGCTGCCCCAATGGCTCCCATGACCTCATGATGGGGTGGGACGATGATCTCGGTTCCCAGGGCCTCTTCAAAGGCTCGAACGATGCCCCGGTTAAAAGCCACTCCTCCCTGGAAAACCACCGGGGGGAGCAATTCCTTGCCAGTGGCCAGGTTATTGAGATAGTTGCGCACCAGGGCCTGACAGAGGCCGTATACTATGTCCTCTATTCGGTGTCCAAGCTGCTGCTTATGAATCATGTCCGATTCGGCAAAAACCGTACATCTTCCGGCAATGCGCACCGGCGACCTGCTCTTCAGGGCCAGCTCTCCCAGCTCTTCTATTCGCAGGTTCAAGCGATTAGCCTGATGATCCAAGAAGCTGCCCGTGCCCGCAGCACAAACCGTATTCATAGCAAAATCGGTCACTATTCCATCCCGAAGGATGATGAGCTTCGAGTCCTGTCCACCGATCTCGAGTATAGTCTGTGCATCCGGCACATGGCGCAGGGCAGCCACGGCATGAGCGGTAATCTCGTTCTTAATCACGTCTGCGCCCACGATCACCCCACCTAGGTAACGAGCGCTGCCAGTGGTACCCACGCCGCAAACCTGAGCCCCTGGGGGAAGCTTGGCAGCCACATCCCTGAGACCCTGTTGCACCATGGAGATGGGCCGACCCTGGGTGCGCAGATAATTGTAGGCCACCAGATTCCCGCTGGCGTCCAGAGCCACAAGCTTGGTGGTGACTGAGCCAATGTCTATGCCGAGGTAAATCTCCACTCTCTCACCCCGCCCAAGCTCAACCCTTCCCGATAATTGCGCCGACGGCGGAGCAAGTCTACGAAGGCCTCCAGGCGCGTTATCATGCCGGCCCTACCCATCTGCTCATCGGAGATGAGGGTGAGCAAGGGGATATCATTCTTGATGGCCGGAAAGATGTTCTGAGCCACGATCTCTGGCATACAGCCAAAGGGAGCCAGATGAACCAATCCATCATATCTTCGAGCATCAAGCACCTTATGTCCTACACTCTCCCAGCCATCACCACCTACATCCCGCTTAAGGTAAGGTCGAGCTGCCCGATGCAATTTCTCCTTCTCACTTATCCCGAAAAGCTGAAAGATGAGGCTGAACTTGGTCCACTCGGAGATGAAAATGCTTCGCTCGACCTCCACCCCCAACTTCCCCAGCTCCACCTCTACGTCCATGTTCACGAAGGGCTCCAGAAGTACGTAGAATTCCCCTATTACCCCCACCTTCAAGGGGCGAGCATGCTCATCAACTGGCACCGCTCGGAGCCTCTCCTCATACTTCTTCTTCAGCCGCTTTAAGGAATCCCGGTCAGCCACCTGACCCAGTGATTCGATGGCCTCCCGGAAGATTCGAGTGGCCATCCCCTTCCGAAGTTCCACCGCCCTCACCTTCTGCGTCAGCCTTTCCAGCTCATCTATGACTGCCAGCCGACTCAACCCAAAACGGACAACTGAGATGACGCGCCAGTAAGGAGCTCCGGAGAGATCCTTGAAGACCTTGATCAGGCTGAATATCCGGCCCTTAAAAAGGTCAACCGTCACCATCCGAAATTTATAGCCCAGCTCTCTCAGGATTTTCTCCTGCAGCCCGGCATAATAGCCGAACCGGCACAATCCCCTCCCCGCGGGCATCACCAAGGTATCTGCCCCCGCCTCAAGTGCCTCGATGAAGTTGCCCAGTGTGATCTTAAAGGGAAGGCAAACGGTCTCCGGGGAATGCCTCACCCCCAGGGAAAGGGTGCGCCGGGAGGTTGGTGGAGGAACTACCGGCTCAACCCCCAGCTCTCTAAACCCACTGGCCAGAGCCACCGAGAGGTGACCCATATGGGGCGTGGCCACCCTCATGCCGCCCTCCCCCAAGCTCGCTTGCGAAACTTGATCATGTCCATAAAGGCCTCAAGCCTCGTTATAAGTCCAGCCTCAGCCGTGTGCTCATCAAAGCTGAGCAGCATGAAGGGAACTTTTCCCCTCCTCCTGGCCTCATGCTTGATAAGATCCATCATCAGTGAGTCGGGACCGCAGCCAAATGGCATGACGCCAATGATGCCATCCACTCCCCGCTCCAAATAATACCCACCAGCCCCGCTCACCTCGTGCTCATAGGTCCAGTAATGCCTCCCGGTGAGCCGCAGAGCCTGTTGCTCCAGCTCATCCTCCGGCACCATCTCCGGGGTGAGCACTCTGGCACCCAGCGCCTCCAGCCGGCGAATTAGTCGATGGTTGACATATTCATCATAAAGTGAATAAGGATGCCCTAGGAGGGCCACTTCGACTTCCCCCTCTGCCCTTCTGACTTCACAGGCCTTGCCCTCGAGTTTGTCAATGGCCTGAGGTGGCATGAGCTTTTCCTCCCACATGAGTCGCCGATAATTCCGGTAAGCCTTAAGGGCCACTTCCACCGCTCGTCTCACCTTAAGGGGATTCCAAGTAAAGTGCCGGCCCAAGTTCCAGATGTTGAGATAGAGCTCCTTTTTACCTCGGGGAATCTCAATATCTATGTCTAGGATCGGTGGGCACTCGGGAACCACCGCCTTCACCATGTCGGGAAGACCCAGGAACTTGGAGCAGTTATAGGAATCCTCCTGGAGGCTCCGGATGGAAGGAATAAACATGTAGTCGCACTGATTAGAAAGCGAAAGAACCTGCCCGCAGAATACCTTGGCTGGCAGGCAGGTCTCGGCTACCACCCGACTCGAGCCCGCAGCAACCACCTCCTGAGTGGTCGGGCCAGAGACCACCACTTCCACTCCCAGATACTCGAAAAAGGCTTTCCACATCGGATAGTATTCATAATAAACCAAGGCCCGGGGTATGCCCACCTTAACCATGGTACCCAGCTTTTACGCCCTCCTTGAGCTGGCTGAGATAATACCCTCTCCTGCGCGTCGCCACCCTTCCGGTGGGAAAGTCGGCGATCTCCATCCACCTGGCAGCCCATTTGCCCTCATACTCCTGCTCCCAGACAGGATCGAAAATGCGCTTAACTCCCTCGGCATAGCGCCTGAGTCCGCAAACTATCTGCTCGCTGAAAAGGCTTTCCGCTCCTTCATGCGTTGGATAGGCACCATATTTCTTAATGGCTGTGCGTATTATCTCTGGGTGGTCAATTATGGGGCAGGGGCGCAGGGTATTGTAGCAGAAGGGCTGCATCCGCCGCAAGCCCTTAAAGAAGGGCGAATTAAGGGCTTCCTCCAGAGAACATTCCCTGATATTATGGGTAGCGAAATGAACGAAAATACAGGGCTCAACGTCTCCCTTGTGGTTGATGTGGAAATAACTTCGTCCGCCGTTAATGCATCCGGCTGTGAGCGGGGCATCGTTCCAGAAATCGGCGATGAGAATGGGCCGGGTCGCTCGAAAATACTTCCCCGCTAGCCTGAGCTGATTACGCTGCTCCGGGGTAGGCATCAGATTTATGTCCGGATCCCTGCCCACCGGCATATAGAGGAAATACCAGCCATAAAGGGCTCCCTTCTCCACCAGGAAATCAACAAATTCCTCGCTGGTCACCACCTCAACGTTGTGCCGCGTTACCATCACGCTGAAGCCAAAAATGCAGCCAGCCTCCCGCAGGTTGTCCATTGCCCGGACAGCTCGTTCAAAGGCACCTTCCCCCCGCCGGGCATCGGTCTCAGCTTCAAAGCCCTCCAAACTTATCATTGGAGCCACGTTTCCCAGCTCTGCCAGCTTTCGAGCAAGTTTCTCATCGATGAGGGAGCCGTTGGTAAATACTTGGAAAGGCATGTCCTGATGACGCTCGAATATCCCCAGCAGGGGCTTGTAGACGAAGGGTTCGCCGCCAAGGACGGTGACGAATTTGAGGCTGATGTGCTTGGCTTCTTCAAGAACCCGCTCAAAGAGCTCTGGAGGCAGGTCATCCTCCTTGGTATAGTTGGCGGCGTAACAGCCCACACAGCGATAGTTACAGCGCATGGTGGGAGAAATCAGTATCACTGACGGGGGACGGAAGCCGTGCTTCGCCTTATATTCGGCAAATATCTTAGGATCACGAAAGAAAATATCCACAATGGAGTGGGCCAGATAGTGCTTGCGCACGTTAGGATGAAGCTCACGAAGCACCCGATTCAGCCAGGCAGACCCGGGGCTGTCCTCAGCCACCCAATTACAGAACCAGTCAGCGATGAGCTGCTGCTGCTCAGTCTTGGCTATCCGCTTAAATGCCTGGCCCAGCAAGCGGTATCCCTTCGCCCCAGAGAGCCCCAGCATCGCCAAGGCCTCACTGAGAATGGTCTCAGCGGCCTTCAGCTTGAGCCGGCTAAAAGCATTCATCCCTCCTCCTTTCGCCCGGAGGTACCGCCGGGCTCTGGAATTTGCCCTCTTTTAGAACAATCCCTGAGCAGAATACCAGTCCTTAGCTTCCGGTTAACACAGTATATCCCCGAAATGAGCCAAGGTCAACAGCTTAAACTTCACGGGCCAGGGTCAGCCCCCAAACCGATCCGGCGCCGGCTTTCTTCAAGGCTGTGGCACAGGCATCGAGCGTGGCACCAGTAGTACAGACATCGTCGAGGAGCAATATCCCCCAGCCCTTAAGCTCCACCCGCGACTCGAAGGCCTCGGCCACGTTTCGGCGACGCTCTGATCCTCCTAGAGAGGTTTGTGAAGGGGTGTCCCGCACTCGGACCAGGATGTCTTCTCTTAGAGGAACCCCAATGAGCTGGCTTAGGTTCCTAGCCAGCAGGGCAGACTGATTGTATCCCCGCAAACGAAGTCGCTTGGGGTGCAGCGGGACTGGCACCAAGACATCGAATTCGAAGGAGCCCTCGGCCAGGTAATCGGCCAGAATCTCGGCCAGGGGCTGAGCCAACACCTTTAAGTTGTGGTACTTCAGATGAATGATGGCCTCCCGGGCGAGGTCTTGATAGAGCAGAGGGGAACGGATGCCGTCAATGACTGGGGGTGAGCAAAGACAGGAGGGACAGATCCTGCTCGGGTAGGGGATTCCACATCTTTGGCAGTAAGGAGGATGCAGGCGGGGAAGGGTCCTGAGGCAGGAAGGACACAGGATGCTTCCCTCACTCCCACAGCCGAGGCAGCTTGTGGGGAAAAGGAGATCGAGGAAGAAATCCCTAATCCTCGCCAGCATGGCTTCTGCCCGGTCCATTTCTCATAGCACCGCAAAGCCTCTTCGAGGAGTTTAGGGGGATCTTAGTGGGCAGCTTTCACCAGGGAACTTATGCGCTTAATCCTCTCCCGCACTAGGAAGTCCCTCAAGCCCTCCAGTATCTCCAGGGGGGCAGAGGGGTTGGCGAAGATGGCTGTGCCCACCTGGATGGCAGAGGCCCCCGCCAAGATAAACTCCAGGGCATCCTCAAAGGTGCTTATCCCCCCGCAGCCGATGAGCGGCACCTCAACCTCCTGAGCCACCCGATACACCAGGTACAGGGCGACGGGCTTTATCGCAGGACCGGAGAGCCCACCAAAGATTCCACCCAAGGTTGGGCGGCGTCTTTTCAGGTCAATGGCCATGGCTCTTAATGTGTTGACCAGGGTTAGGGCGTCAGCGCCAGCGGCAGCCACCGCTTTGGCCACCTTAACTATATCGGTTACATTCGGACTCAACTTGACTATAATGGGGAGGCTGGTCTTGGCCGCTACCTCAGCGGTGACCTTGGCCGCCAGATCGGGGTCAGTTCCAAACTCCACCCCCCCCCGAGGAAGGTTGGGGCAGCCCAGGTTTACCTCCAAGCCACTTACACCTGGAACTCCCTCCAGCCTTCTGGCCAGCTGGGCATATTCCTCCACGCTCTGCCCGGCGATGTTCACCAGCACCGGCACCCGCCAGCCAGCCCACAAGGGAGCCTTCTCTCGAATTAAGGCCTCCACGCCGATGTTTTCCAGTCCGATGGAGTTCAAAAGTCCCAGTGGCGTTTCCACCAGCCTCGGCTGCGGATTTCCCCACCTGGGCTCGAGGGTCACTCCCTTGGAGACGATGGCCCCCAGTCGCTGGATGTCGATCAGCTCGGCATACTCTTCACCGTAGCCGAAGGTGCCCGAGGCTACCATCACCGGGTTCGACAGGATGAGCCCCTTCCGGGGAACGAGCTCAACCCTGAGATCCGGCTTAAGAGACTCTTTCATTGGATGTCCTCCTTCGGCGGAGCTGACCGCAGGCTGCCTCAATGTCCCTCCCCCGCTCCTTCCTCACCGTAGCGTTTATTCCCCGTTCCCTCAGGCGCTCCTGAAACTCCCGCACCCTCGCCGGCGCCGGCCTCCGGAACTCGGGCACAGCTTCATTGTAGGGAATAAGGTTGAGATGAAGTTTAAATTCACATGACTTTAAGAGTCTGGCCAGGCTCTCCGCCTGTTCTGGAAGATCATTTA
>CAZYDA010000048.1:0-7179 GCA_964645275.1 uncultured Dehalococcoidia bacterium
CTGGCTCATTCCTTCAGAATCCCCCTCCTTACAAAGTCTTCGCCTACGTAATCCAGCCCCAGTTTGTTCAAGGTCTCCTTCGTAGGGATGCCTTCGCTGTTCCAGCCTTTGAACTTATAATACTCTTCCAGCAACTTTGCTTCATATTCCGGGAACCTTCTCCTCCAGTGATCCTCTGGAGGGCGTTCGTCTTTCCTTCTCAGTCCTCTGCGTATATTGATGGCCCTGACCAGATTTCGATTCCTGGCAGCTATTTGCCATAGCTCATCCTCGTCAATGTCCATCCCCATGGCATACGACACGAAGAGCGGCAGGTTATGTATATGGTAGGGGGGTTTGTAGGCAAAGGATGACAGGCCGGCACAGAGCCCCAGGGAGTCGTCAATATAATGCATGGTCTCCTGCCACTCAACGAGCTCACAAATTAAGTCAATGGGTGGGTAGTAGGGGAACGAGGTACCTGGGTCGCCCCACTCCAAGACGAATTTCTTGAACCTCTCCTCCTTTCCGGTGGGAACCTGAATCCAGTCCCTTACGAACTCCTCTCTGAATTCTTTGGGGAGGGGGGACTGGGGTACTTGCCCTTCAATCTGGGTGATGTTGGCCTTCTCACCGGTAGACCACATAAGGTAGTAGATGGGATTCAGTGTTCCCAGTTTTATGGGTATTTGTTCATGTTTTTTGATGGTATTGTGGTCAAAGGCCTCGGCCCCTCTTCCGATCCGGCGAGCTGCCCAGTAAACTCCATCGGCTAAAATGTCCCCGATCCCCTCCCTTCTTACAATTCTGTCAAGTAGCCAGAAGAACCTCTCCCTGGTGTCTGAGGGGAACCCGGACATGTCGCTCTCGGTCAGGATGCCATTCTCATAGAGCTCGATGGCGAAGGCCATAACCTGGGGAGTTGTATATCCGTCCACCCCGTAATGCTGAGCGAGGGAAGCGATCTCCAGGCCGAATTCGAGGTCATCCATCATGGCTGCCATTACATAGGTGAGTTTGGAGAAGCACTTCATAACATAGGTTGGGAATCCTGGAAGCTGAATTATCCCCGCGCATCTCAACGGGCAATTATAGCAGCTTATCAATCGCTTGCGCGCGTTCTCCAGGATCTCCCTCCATCTCCTCTCGATCTCCTCGTTCCAGAAATCTTTCCTTCTGTAGCGAGCATTTCCCCAGGCGAAGTTGCTGGTGTGCCACTGCTCATCATGTATCAGCATTTCCTGGGGTGACCCGAGCAGGGTATGGATGGTGGGCTGTATTCCTCGGAGTGGATTGTTTAGGCGGTGCCGAATGAACTTCAGCACTTCATCGCACAGCCCAAACAATTCGGCTGGCTGGGCAATGTTCACGTCCCTTGTCCCCCGGACGGCTATTGCCTTGAGATTCTTATCTCCCATGACGGCGCCGAGGCCGAGCCTGCTGGCACTGCCCCGGTGAGTTTCTATGGAAGCGAAGTAGACGCGATTCTCACCAGCAAGGCCAATGGAGATCACCTGGGCCCTGGGCTCCTTCAGCTCCTGGCGGATAAGTTCCACGGTCTCATAGGTGCTCTTGCCCTTGAGATGGGATGCGTCTCGTATCTCCACCTTATTATTGTTTATCCAGAGGTAGACCAAATTGGGGGCTTTGCCGCGAATGATTACGCTGTCATAGCCAGCGAACTTCAACTCCGGGGCCCAGAATCCCCCCAGCATGGAGAATCCCAGCAGCAAGGTCTGGGGGGAGATGGCAGAGATGATTGTTCGATTAGCGCCCTGCGCAGTTGTGCCGACCAAAAGGCCAGCGCTGAATATCAAAATGTTGTCAGGGGAGAAGGGTTCAACTTCTGGAGGAACCCTATCCCATATTATCTTAGCATTGGTGCCCAAACCCCCCAGATAAATCTTAGTTAGCCCTGGATCAGTCTCTACCCTCTCAATAGTTCCTCGGGAGAGATCAATTTCTAAATTATACCCTGCCTCAGCATACCGCATCTCTCTGACTCTAGTCAGCGCTCGATGGCTTCTCCCTGTCCTTCAGCAGCCGTCTCAAAACCTTGCCCACCGGGCTCTTGGGGATCTCACTTACAAACTCAACCTCGCGAATGCGCTTATAGGGAGCTATTCTTTCCTTGCAGAATCGTGTGAGTTCCTCAGCATTTTTGGCATATCCTTCCTTAAGCACTACATAGGCCTTGGGTATCTCCCCCGCCAGCGGATCTGGCTTGCCGATCACAGCGCACTCCCTGACTGCTGGGTGCTGGAGAAGTACTGCCTCCACCTCAGCCGGGGCAATGGTGTATCCCTTGTATTTTATCGTTTCCTTCTTGCGGTCAACAATATGAAAGTAGCCTTCTTCATCCATGAAGGCCAGGTCACCAGTGTAGAGCCATCCATTTCTGAGTGCCTCCGCATTATCATCCGGGCGGTTAAGGTAGCCTTTCATAACCTGTGGACCCTGGATGATCAATTCGCCCACCTCCCCCACTGGCAACTCCCTTTCACCGGTTTCCTGGTCTACTATCCGGGCGTCGGTGTCAGGGATGGGCATTCCTACCGTCCCCGACTTTATTCGGTCTATAGGGGAATTATGGGTCTCCGGGCTGGCTTCGCTTAAGCCATATCCCAGAACCATCTTGACTCCGGTTAGCTCATCCCACCTCTGTTTAATTTCGGGCGGGATTGGCATGGCACCTGCCTTAACATACCTCAAGCTCGACAGGTCGTATTTGGTTAGCAGCGAGCTGTTCAGCAGCGCGGCAAACAGAGAGGCAGCACCATGAAGCACAGTGGCCCTCTCCCAGTGAATGGTTTCCAGTAGCTCCTCAGCATCAAAGCGGGGGAGCAAAATCACCCGGGCACCAGCATATATCGGTGAATTGACGCAGGTGCAGGCTCCCCAACTGTGGTAAAAGGGCAATAACCCTATGATCGTATCATTGATGCTCCACCTGAACCAGACCGCATTCTGAATGGCGTTGGAAACCAGGTTATAGTGAGTTAGCATTGCTCCCTTAGGCAACCCGGTCGTTCCCCCGGTATACTGGATAACCGCTACATCCTCCCAAGGCTTTGGGTCAAGCTTGGGTGGCGTAGGTGAAAATTTGGCCAGGATTTCCTTTAGCGACTCCACTTCCCCACCCTCCTGAGCATTGGGTAGCATCATGATTACTGGTCTGGCCTCGTCTTCGATTTCTTCGACCGTGGCATAACCCTCCCTGTTGGTTATAATACACTTGGCAGCGCTGTCACGGATGTAGTGCCTGAGCTCGCTGGCCCTGTGGAGGGGACTCAGGGGCACCGCGGTGGCTCCTGACTTCAGTATTCCATAATATCCCACGACAAACTCTAGGCTGTTTGGAAGCAAGAGCAATACGTTATCGTCTTTTCCCATACCCAGATTGCTTAGCCAGTTTGCCAGCCTGCTAGTTAGCTCGTCCAGTTGGTTATAGGTGAGGTTATTCCCTTTAGCGCTGAAGGCAACACCCTCGGGATATCTGCTGGCAGTATCGGATAACAATTGAGGCAAGGGAACCTCCGGATACTCTACATGGCGTGGCACACCTTCGGGCCAGAATCTAAACCAGGGCCTCTCTGGCAGCACTCGATGTTTCATCATGCTGTGATCACCCCTGTAAGCCTTCAAAGATTAATCTAGCACACCTTACATTCATGCTCAAACCGCTTACTGTTAACGCTCTCAGCACTTCCTGTCGGGGTCGGCCGGAATTATAGCATCCTTGTTATCGTCTCTTCAACCTCCACGCTCAGGGCTACTAGGATTGGAAGGAGGCCTTAGAAGGCCTCATTTTCTCATTTGAACCTGACTCCTCGAAATCCTCTAATCCTGCCTTCCAGGCCTGGCCAGCGTCATTGGCTCTGAGAGCTATCTTCTAGTATGGCTGAATTGCAAAAGCGGTAGCTTCGGATTATAATTATGTTAAATGAAGCGAAGGTGGTGGGAACATGAGGGAGCAGATTGAGAGCTTCCTGAGCTACCTGGCGGTGGAGAGGGGGCTCTCAACCAACACCATAGCAGCCTACCGCAACGACCTATCTGGGTTTGTCGAATGGGTGGAAAGAGAGCTCAGCCGTCGGGGGGCTGCCCCCAGTTGGTCGGAGGTTGACCGGGATTTGCTCTTGAGCTATTTCTTGGAGCTCAAGAGTGGGAGAGGATATGCCTCGACCACCATGGGGCGGAAGATAGCCGCGGTGCGGTCCTTTTTCAACTTCCTGGCCAGTGAGAAGATAGTGGAGGAGGACCCGGCCAAGGAGATCAGCGGCCCCCGGGTAGGAAGGCCTCTGCCCCGAGTTCTCTCGGCCACCCAGGTGGAGGAGTTGCTCAGTCAGCCGGCAAAGTATCCCACGCCAGAGGCTCAGAGGGATAAGGCCATGCTGGAGCTCCTTTACGCCACTGGGATGAGGGTGAGCGAGCTGGTCTCCCTCGATCTAGAGGATGTGGACCTGGAGAATGGCTTTGTGCGCTGCTTCGGCAAGGGAGGGAAGGAGAGACTTATTCCAATGCACGAGCGGGCCGTTCGGGAGCTCAAGACCTACCTGGAGGAGGGCCGGCCCAAGCTAGCAGGTCCTGAGGAGAAGGCCCTTTTCGTCAATCGTCGGGGGGGGAGACTGACCCGGCAGGGGTTCTGGCTCATCCTGAAGAATTACGCCAAGGAGTTGGGGATTGAAAAGCTGGTCACCCCGCACACCATCCGGCATAGCATCGCCACTCATTTGCTTCACAGCGGGAGAATAAACCTGAGGGAACTTCAGGAATTCCTCGGGCATGCCAATATCTCCACTACTCAGATCTACACTCACCTCACCAGCGAGCACCTGCGCCGGGTCTATGAAAGCAGTCACCCGAGGGCCAAATAGAATACCCCTTGATCAAAGAACTCGATGGGTGAAGCTAAAAGAAAGCTCATTGGAGTTATTGGGGGAAGTCGGTGTTCCCCCGAGGAAGGGAGGCTGGCGGAGGAGGTGGGCAGGGAACTTGCCCGCCGCGGGGCGATCCTGGTCTGCGGAGGGCTTGGTGGGGTAATGGAGGCTGCCTGCCGAGGAGCCCGGCAGGCTGGCGGACTCACCATAGGCATTCTGCCGGGCAACCGGGCTGAGGAAGCCAACCCCTGGGTGGAGATTCCCATAGTGACTGGGCTGAGGGAGGCTCGGAACGTCCTGGTGGTGAAGTCCTGTCAGGCGGTGATCGCCGTAGGTGGAGAGTTCGGTACCCTTTCCGAGATTGCCCTTGCCCTGCGGGACGGGGTGCCGGTGGTTGGGTTGCATACCTGGCAGCTCTCGAAGGAGGGCAATTTTGCCGATCCTATAGTGCGGGCTCCCAATGCCTCCGAGGCAGTGGAGAAAGCCCTTGCCCTGGCTGAAGGAGGAAGGAGATGAGAATACGGCGAATAAAGGCGCGGGAAATACTTGACTCCCGAGGTAATCCGACGGTTGAGGTGGATGTGGAGCTGGAGGGCGGGGTGGTGGGAAGAGCGGCCGTGCCCTCCGGCGCCAGCACTGGCAAACACGAGGCTTTGGAGCTTCGCGACGGCGATAAGCGGAGATTTGGCGGGCTGGGAGTTCTTCAAGCGGTGGCTAATGTGAATGAGGTCATTGGGCCAGCCCTGGCAGGGGTGTCGGCCCTCGATCAGGAGGCGGTGGATGAGCGAATGCTGGAGCTAGATGGCATGCCGAACAAGTCGAAGCTGGGAGCGAATGCCATCCTGGGCGTCTCCCTGGCGGTAGCCCATGCGGCGGCCAATTACTCAAAGATGCCCCTCTACCGCTACCTGGGTGGTGAGGAGGCGAACCTCCTCCCAGTGCCGCTAATGAATATCCTGAACGGGGGGAAACATGCCCCGGACTCGGTTGATTTTCAGGAGTTCATGATCGTTCCCGCCGGGGCAGAAAGCTTTGCTGAGGCCCTGCGGGTGGGGGCGGAGGTGTACCAGGCGCTCAAACGGATATTAAGAGAAAGGGGCCAAAGGATAGCGGTGGGGGATGAGGGGGGCTTTGCCCCCCAACTTCCCACCAATCGGGAGGCGGTGGAGGTGGTCTCCGCGGCGATCGAGGCTGCCGGATACCGGCCGGGGGAGGACTGCTTCCTGGCACTCGACCCGGCTGCCAGCGAGTTCTACCGGGAAGGACGCTACTGGCTAAAGAAGGAAAACCTGAGTCTTACCAGCTCGGAGATGGTGGATTACTACGCCCAACTGGCTGCGGAGTACCCCCTCATCAGCATCGAGGATGGTCTGGCGGAGGACGACTGGGAGGGGTGGAAGCTTCTAAACCAAAGGCTGGGGGGGAAGCTCCAGCTGGTGGGTGACGACCTCTACGTCACCAATCCGGAGCGCATCTCCCGGGGAATCTCTGAGAGGGCAAGTAACTCGGTATTGATCAAGCCGAATCAAATTGGTACCCTGACCGAGACCCGTCGGGCGATCACACTGGCTCGGAAGGCGGGCTGGACGGTGATCATCAGCCATCGCTCGGGGGAAACGGAGGATACCAGCATCAGCGACCTGGCAGTGGGCTTTGGCATGGGCCAGATCAAATCTGGGGCTCCCTGCAGATCTGAGCGGGTGGCTAAATATAACCGGCTGCTGCGCATCGAGGAGGAACTGGGCGACCGCTCCCGCTTTGCGGGGAAAGCCGTCTTCGGTCGCTTGTGAACAGGTTAATTTAACTCGCCGAGGCTGATGCTAGAGGTTGTTCCTGGAATTTACCAACTGACGCTTCCCTCCCCGGGAAGGCTGGAGGAGGTAAAGGTATATTTTATTCGGGGGGATGGAGGAGTGCTGGTTGATACTGGCTGGGATACGCCGGAGTCATTTGCCGCTTTGAAGCGGCAAATGAGCGAGGTGGGATTTGAGGTCAAGGATATCCGTCAAATAGTGCTTACCCATTTTCATCCGGATCACTATGGCCTAGCCCGACGGCTGAAGGAGTTGTCGGGGGCTGAGGTTTGGCTTCATGAGATGGAAGAGAACTTCATAAACTCGCGATATCTTCGACCCGCTGAGCTGGCGCGCGAAATGGGGCGGTGGCTTGAGGCAAACGGCGTTCCCAAAGGGGAGCTGGAGGCTCTGGAGCGAGCCTCGCTGGGCATGGTGAAGTACGTCTCCCCGGTGCTGCCTGATAGGACTTTCTCCGGTGGGGAGAGGTTCTCGGCTGGCGAGTTTGAGTTTCAGGTCATCTTCAC
>CAZYDA010000049.1:0-7150 GCA_964645275.1 uncultured Dehalococcoidia bacterium
TCCCTTCTGCCTGCAGATGTTCGATGACGCCGTCAAGGCGAAGGAGGTGGAGGAAAGGCTCCGGCCCCTGGACATCGCCGAGCTGGTGGCCCAGGCGATCTCCGACCAATCCTGAGGAGATCCAGGTAGCCGCCAGGGTAGCTCAAGGGCGAAGAAGAGCCGCTGCAGCTTCGGAAAGGGGCATCCTTGACAAAACGGAATTGAGCAGCTTAAAGTAAAGAAAAACAGGTTCCGAGAGGCTGGAGTCCGTAGCGGCTCCTTATTTTTGGGTTTTCCTGCAAAACGCTGACAGCCAGGTTTTTAAGCGGTGATTAACTGGGGGCAGGTTTTATTTAATTCAGTCGTTACCGGAAGCCTCTATTTTATTGCCACCGTTGGCCTGACATCTACCTACGGACTTTCTCGGTTCCCCAATGTAGCTCACGCTGAGTTCGTTACCCTGGGAGCTTTCCTGGGATACCTGGTGACTCAGCAACTGGGCTGGGGTTATCCGCTGGGAATTCTGGTTGCCCTTCTGGGCTCTGGGCTGGTTGGGCTTGTGTCCTACCGGGCAATCTTTGAGCCGCTGGCCAAGCGGGGGGCGACGATGATCCACTTGGCGATCGCCTCGATTGGACTGGGGCTCGTACTACGACATATAATGGGGCAAATCTGGGGTTGGGCTCCTCTGTCCTTCCGGGTTACCTGGACCTCTTTCGACATTGGCCCCATCAGGGTAACTGGCCTCTGGCTGTGGATCATCCTGGCAGCCCTGGTGCTGGCCGGGGTGATGCACTTCATGCTGACTCAGACCAAGCTGGGGAAGGCCATTCGGGCCACCTCCTTCAATCCGGAGCTGGCCCTGGCCTCGGGGATCAACATCAATCGGGTGACGCTGATGACCTGGTTCATAGGCGCTGCCCTGGCCGGGGTAGCAGGGCTTTTCAAGGGAGCGATGGCCAAGATCGATCCCATGCTGGGGTGGGAAATTCTTCTGCCGGCCTTCGCCGTGACCATACTTGGTGGGGTGGGAAGCTTCTACGGGGCGATCGTGGCCGCCTACATCATTGGCTTTGCGGAGAACATCGGGGTGGCCTTTCTGGCCAACCTGGGGATTTCGACCGAATATCGCATGGCGATAGCCTTTATCATCCTCATCCTGACCCTCATCTTCCGGCCGAGCGGACTGGCCCGAAGTTTTGGAGGCACCTGACATGGACCCGTTAATGTATCTCTTTGACGTAGCCATCTTCGTTGGGATATTTGGCATCCTGGCCCTGAGCCTGAACCTGGAGTTTGGGTTCACCGGACTGATTAACTTCGGCAAGGTGGCCTTCTTCCTGGTGGGGGCCTATACCTTCACCGTCATGGCCCGGTTCGGCATCCCGCTGGTCTTCTGCTTCCTGGGTGGGGCTTTCCTGGCAGCGGTGCTGGGCCTTCTCGTCTCACTTCCCGCCCTGAGGTTAAGGCTGGACTACCTGGCGATAGCCACGCTGGCCCTGGGGGAGATACTCCGAATAGTGGTGAAGGCGGAGCACTGGATCGCTGGCGGCGTATGGGGCTCCCCCGTTCCAGCGGCCGTTAGCTGGGTCGGGGCATCCAACCGAGCCCTGGCGCTGGGCGATGCGGCGCTGGTTTACTTCTGCCTTTTCCTTTCCTTCATCTTTCTGCAGTTCCTGACCAACTCACCCTATGGAAGGGTAATCCGGGCAATAAGGGAAGACGAGATGGCAGCCGAGGCCCTGGGCAAGGACCGGCTCAAATATAAGGCTCAGGTATTCATGCTCGGCTCGGCGCTGGCCGGTCTGGCCGGTGGTCTCTATGCCCAGCACCTTCGCTTCATCTCGCCGGACATGTTCATGCCCATGGTGACCTTCTGGGTCTGGACGATGATCATCCTTGGCGGTGCGGCCAACATCCGCGGTGCTCTGCTCGGTGCGCTGGTGGTGGAAGTCTTCATCCGGGGAACCCGAATAGCCAAGGATTTCGTCCATTTACCGGTTGATCCCTACAATTTACAATATATATTGTTAGGCCTGGCCATCATCTTCGTCCTCATGTATCGTCCTCAGGGCTTGATCAAGGAGAGCGAGGTGAAGACGAAGGCGAGGGAGGTAGCACTGGCCCGGGCCAAGGGCTCGGGGAGCTCTTGAGGTTATGGAGGCGCTGCTGCGGATCAGGGAGATAAGGAAGAACTTCGGCGGGCTGCGGGCGGTTGACGGAGCAACCCTGGACGTCCGTCAGGGGAGGATTACCGGCCTCATCGGGCCCAACGGGAGCGGCAAGACCACCCTCTTCAACACCATCTTCGGGATCTATCGGCCAGATGGAGGCAGCATTTACCTGAATAGCGAACGCATTGATGGGTTGCCCCCGCACGAGATCTATGCCAAGGGCCTGGCCAATGCCTTCCAGATACCACGCCTTTTTCGGCAGCTATCGGTGCTGGACAACATGTTGCTGGCGGCCAGGGAAAATAAGGGGGAGGGCTTTCTTCAGGGCCTTCTCTTTAAGAGGAGCTGGCAGAAGAAGGAGGCTGAGCTGGCCGAAAAGGCGCTCGACATTTTGCGTTTTCTGGAGCTGGATCACCTGGCTCTGGCACCTGCGGGGGAACTCTCGGGAGGCCAGATGAAGCTGCTGGAGATTGGTCGAGCGCTCATGGCTGACCCCATCCTCATGCTGCTTGATGAGCCGGCTGCCGGGGTCAACCCAGTTCTGGGGAGGAAAATCTACGAGAACATTCGGGCCCTCTGTGAACGAGGACTCAGCTTCTTCATCATCGAGCACCGCCTGGAGATCCTCTTCGACTTCGCCGACTGGGTCTATCTGATGGACAAGGGCAAGGTGGTGGCCGAGGGGTCTCCGGCAGAGATAGTCGACAAACCGATCTTCTACCAGGTATACTTGGGGGAGTGATGGCTATCTTCGTGGCGGAAGAGATCGAGGCAGGCTATGGAGACGTGGTCATCGTCCATCAGGTCTCCATCGAGGCCAATATGGGTGAGGCAGTGGCCATCGTGGGACCTAACGGAAGCGGTAAATCGACGCTGATAAAAGGGATCCTGGGCTTCGCCCGGCTGTTCAGCGGAAGGGTCTTTTACGAGGATAAAGAGGTTACCGGGCTAGAGCCAGATCGACTGGTGAGCTTGGGCATTGGCTATGTCCCTCAGGTAAACAACGTCTTCGCCAACCTCACGGTGCAGGAAAACCTGGAGATGGGCGCCTATGTGAGGAAGGACAAGGCCAGGATCAAGGCCGACATGGAGGAGATCTATGAGATATTCCCTGAGCTCAAGGCGAAGAGAAAGGCCTGGGCGGGCAATCTGAGCGGTGGTGAGCGGCAGATGGTGGCCATCGCCCGGACAATGATGGCCAAGCCCAAGGTATTGCTTCTGGACGAACCTCTGGCTTCCCTTTCACCCAAGGCGGCCTCTCTCATCCTCTCCAAGCTGGAGGCGATCCGGGAGGGCGGGACGGCCGTGGTGATCATTGAGCAGAATGCTCGCCGGACTCTGCAGTGCTCTCATCGGGGCTACGTGCTGGTTCAGGGGAAATGCGTTATGTCTGGAGAGAGCTGCACCATCCTAGCCGATGAGACGGCCAAGCGCCGCTACCTGGGCCTGAAGTAGCTCTGGCCTCGGTGCAAGCTTCCTCTGAAAGTTAGAGAGAGTTCCAGTGTAGAATATCCTCCAGTTTCCTCTTGGGGACGTGTAGTACCCCCTCCTCGTCCTTCCAGTACTCCACCTGGCCCTCGAACGGCTCGACCACCGGGCTCTCATCTGGGTAGCCCAGGGCCAGCACCAAGGGGATTTCGTAGTGCTCAGGGATGCTTAGCGCTCGACGCAGGGCCTCCCGATCAATGCTGGCGATGGGACAGGCTCCCAGGCCCTCCTCCAGGGCCGCCAGGATGAGGTTTTCCATGGCTGCTCCGACATCATAAACTGAGGGCTCCACCCCGAGGTCCCGCCGCTTAAGCATGACGATGTAGGCTCGTGGCCGATGACCCTCTGGAGGGTCGCCAGCCGGGCTGATGTAGGCGGCCCACCTCAGGGTGGCGAATACCTGGAGCAGAAGCTCCTCCTCATCCACCACCAGGTATTCCAGCGGCTGCAGGTTAGCTGCCGAGGGAGCCAGTCGGGCGGCATCAACACACTTCTCGAGGACCTCCCGGGGCAGGGGGAGTTCCTTGAAGCGCCTGATCGAGCGACGACGGCAGATAAGCTCGTAAACGCTCATCCTTTCCTCCCAATAAATGAGGTTCTGGCCTACTTAAAGCTGGTGATCTTCTCCAGGGGCTTGCGGGGGCGGGGAGGAGGAACCTCATCTGGCACCCCCACCGCCACCAAAGCCACCAGAAACCAGGGAAGTTTTACCTCCAGCAGAGCTTCCAGTTCCTGCCGGGCAAAGTCGAGGGGCAAGGTAGCCCAGCAGCTTCCATAGCCCAGGGCGGTGGCCGCCAGCAGCAAGTGAGCTATGGCTGCCCCCACGCTCTGCAGTCCCGGATTATACTCGGGCGGCTCCCGAGGGACGGGATAGGTAGCCACCGCGATCACCACCGGGGCCTGAGCGAAAAAGGTAGTGTAAAAGCGCAGCCGCTGGAGCCTCCTCTTCTGCCTCTCCCCAGCCGCCTCCACCTGAGCGCTGAGCTGAGCCTCCACCACATCCTTCAGCTTTTCTCTGAGCTCCGCATCCCGGACTACGATGAACTTCCAGGGTTGAGCATTCGCCGGGCTCGGCGCCAGCCCAGCGATCTGAAGCATGAGCTGGAGGTCTTCCTCCCTGACCAGGCTGGGGGCAAAACGACGAATGCTACGCCTTTGATGAACTACCTCGAAGAATTCCATCAGGCCCCCGTCATGGCGGGTGAGCCCCTCCGGAGGTGGATGAGCAGCACGGCGATATCAGCCGGGGTGACCCCGTCAATCCGGGAGGCCTGTCCCAGCGTTTGAGGTCGAAACCGCTTCAACTTCTGGCGGGCCTCAAATCTAAGTCCGGGGATAGAATCATAGTCCAGAAAATCAATATAGCGCTCCTCCATCCGCCGCATCCGCTCCACCTCCGAAAGCTGCCGCTCGATGTAGCCCCGGTATTTGACCTCGATCTCCACCTCCCGGCGGCACTCTGGAGGGAGATCTGGCCTTCCCATTCCCAGAGAGATGAGCTTATCATAGTTCACCTCAGGCCGGCGGAGGTATTCCTCAGCGCCGATCCTCCTGAGCCTTTTTATCTCCTCGGCGATGAGGTCGCGCTTGTTCTCCACCTCCTCGTAGTGGCTCCGTGGCACCAGGCCCAGCTCGTAGCCTATTTGGGTCAGTCGGAGGTCAGCGTTATCCTGCCGCAGAAGGAGCCGGTACTCTGCCCGGGAGGTGAGGAGCCGGTAGGGCTCGGTGAGCTCCCGGGTCACCAGGTCATCTATCATGACCCCCAGATAGGCCTGGTCACGCCGCAGGATGAGCGGCGGCTTTCCCCTCACCTTGAGGGCGGCATTTATACCTGCGAGGAGGCCCTGCCCCGCCGCCTCCTCATATCCGGTAGTACCGTTTATCTGTCCGGCCAGGAAGAGACCAGGGACGAGCTTGGTCTCCAAGCTGGCTAGAATCTGGCTCGGGGGAACGTAGTCATATTCGATGGCATAGCCCACCCGGACAAGTTCAGCCTCTCTTAGCGCCGGGATGGAGCGAACCAGGGCAATTTGTACGTCCTCCGGCAGGCTGGTATTCCCACCCTGCAGGTATACCTCGCTCGTCTCCCATCCCTCCGGCTCGAGGAAGAGGGGATGCCGCGATTTTTCGGCGAAGCGGACGATCTTATCCTCGATCGAGGGACAGTAGCGGGGGCCGATCCCCTGAATGACTCCAGTGAAGAGGGGGGCACGGTGAACATTGGCGCGAATTATCTCGTGCGTCCTGGGGTTGGTATAAACCAGGTAGCAGGGAAGCTGAGGGCGCCAGGAAGTTGGTTCAGCCTGGGGATAGACCGGGTTGGGGGATGGAAAGCTGAGCGGCTCCCGGGGAGGGGTAAAGCTGAAGTAAAGAGGGGAGGGGCTGCCGGGTTGAATAATGGTCTCGGAGAAATCAATGGTTCGGGCATCAATTCGAGGCGGGGTGCCCGTCTTCAGCCTGCCGATTTTGAAGTCCAGGCGACGAAGGCTGTCGGAGAGCCCATAGGCAGCAAACTCCCCAGAGCGGCCGGCGGCGAAGCTCTTCTCCCCCACGATCACCCGCCCGGCCAGCGAGGTGCCGGTGGTGAGCACCACCGTCCTGCCCTGATAGACCCAATCGAGGTTGGTTCGCACCTTTAGGACCCACTCGCCTTCCTCGGTGAGCTCCCGGGTTATCTCCTCCACCAAGGCCTGCTTGAGGTCCAGGTTGAGCTGTCGTTCCAGGGTGTATTTCATAGAAAGGCCATAGAGCTTCTTATCCGCCTGAGCCCGCAGTGCCTGAACCGCCGGTCCCTTACCGGTGTTGAGCAAGCGGATTTGAATGAAGGTCTTATCGATGTTTTTCCCCATCTCCCCACCCAGGGCATCGACCTCCCGGACAAGGTGGCCCTTGGCAGGCCCGCCAATTGAGGGATTACAGGGCATAAGGGCCACATTGTCCAGGTTGAGGGTGAGCAGGAGGGTACGGCAGCCCATTCGGGCAGCGGCCAGGGCAGCCTCGCAGCCAGCGTGCCCGGCCCCTATCACGATGACATCATACGTCTTCTCCACGCTCTCTCAGCCTCCAAATCGTCAAGATGAGTCCGGCAATGCTCTTGGCATCGCAGAGCTCACCGGAGGCGATCAATTCTGGCACCCTTTTCAAGGGGAGGCGAACCAGCTCTGAGATCTCATCCGGATCCGGCGACTCTCCGGAGGGGCGAGGGTTTCTCACCAGGTAAAGGTGGATATACTCCGAGCAGAATCCGGGGCTGGTGTAAAACCCACCCAGCTCCTCCACCTCCCCCGGAGAGTATCCGGTCTCCTCCCGGAGTTCCCTCTCCAGGCACTCCCGGGGACTTTCCCCCGGCTCGATCTTCCCGGCCGGGATCTCCAGAAGCTCCTTCCCCACCGCCTCTCGGGGCTGACGAACGAGCAAAACATTCCCCGCCGGGTCGAGAGGCACCACGGCCACGCAGGGCTCATGTTCCACGATCTCCCTTTTGGTGAGCCTTCCCGAAGGGAGCCTCA
>CAZYDA010000050.1:0-7040 GCA_964645275.1 uncultured Dehalococcoidia bacterium
CCGGCAGCCGGAGATCGAGAACAGCGACCCCAAAATCCTGCTTCTGGATTAGCTGCAGGGCCTGCTCTCCGTCCTCTACCGTGTCCACCCGATAGCCGCCCGTCGTTAGCCAATCCCTCAACGACTCCCGCATGATGGCCTCGTCCTCCACCACCAGTATCCCTTGTCCTTTCATCTCTTCCACCTCCTTTTTGTTCCTTCCACCCTATGTATCTGCAATTCATTGGCCAAAAGAAAAGCCGTCCCGAACCGGCGGGACGGCTTCAGAAGGCCTTATTCCCGAAGCTACGAGAGATAGGCCTGTAAAGAAAATGGTCAAGCCCTGACCAATTTCTTTACATCAAGGCCATATCTTTTTATCTTGTTGTACAGAGTTGTTCGGGTAATGCCCAGGATCTTGGCTGCCTGGCTGCAGTTGCCCCCTGTTTCGAGGAGGACGTTCAAGATGTGCCTCTTCTCCAGGTCTTCCAGGCTCTCCCTGGATGAAGAGGTCTTGGCTGGCGAGTGGTAACCCTGTGGGGAGAGATCGGCAGCGGTGATCAGGCTGTTCTGAGCTAGAACTACCGCCCTTTCAATAGCGTTCTCGAGTTCTCTGACGTTCCCGGGCCATTCGTACTTGAGCAGGAAGTCCAAGGCATCGGGGGAGAATTCCAGGCCCATCTTCTGATTCTCCTGAGCGAACTTCTCCAAGAAGTGTTGTGCCAACAGCGGGATGTCCTCCCTCCTTTCCCTGAGCGGGGGCAGGCGGATGGCCACCACGTTAAGACGGTAGTAGAGGTCGTCTCGAAACTCACCCCGGGCGACCGCCTCCTCAAGGTTCTTATTGGTGGCGGAGATAAGTCGCACATCCACCTTGATCGGCTGGGTGCCCCCCACGCGGGTGAACTCCTTATCTTCCAATACGCGCAGCAGGTGAACCTGGATGTTGGCGCTTATCTCCCCTATTTCATCCAGGAAAAGCGTGCCCTGGTGAGCTAACTCAAACCGGCCTTTCCTTTGGGCAATGGCGCCGGTGAAGGCGCCTTTTTCATGTCCGAACAGCTCGCTTTCCAGGAGCGTCTCCGGCAGGGCGGCGCAACTGACGGCGACGAAAGGCTTTTCTCGTCGAGGGCTTAGGTTGTGTATGGCCCGGGCGATGAGTTCCTTACCGGTCCCACTCTCGCCGGTGATCAGCACGGTCGCATTGCTCTGGGCCACGGTTTGGACCATCTCCAGTATCTGCTGCATCTTGTGGCTTTTGGCAATGATATCCTCGAACCGGTATCGTTCTTTCAGCCTCTGGCGAAGGGAGATGTTCTCCTTTAGCAACCGCTGATGTTCGGCCAGGTTCTGGATGACTGATTCCACCCGCTCGGGACAGAAGGGCTTCTCGATGAAATCCCAAGCCCCTTCCTTTATAGCTGTGATCGCAGCGGGTATGCTCCCGTAAGCCGTGATGATGAGGACGCCGATATGCGGGGAAATTTCTTTTATTTTTCTCAGCAGTTCCAGGCCATCCATGCCCGGCATTACCATGTCGGCCAGGACGATCTCCACCCCCTCCCTTTTGATCAGGTCAAGTGCCTGGTGGCCGTTCTCGGCCGTGAACACCTGATGGCCCGCTTCCCTAAGCCACTCGCTCATCGCCTCTCGGACTGTGGCTTCGTCATCAACGACCAGGATTTTGGCCTTCTCCTTCACCGGGGGCCTCCAGATAGATAGTGAAGGTGGTCCCCTTTCCCACCTCGCTCTGCACCTCTATCTTTCCACGGTGTCGCTCGACGATCCCGTGGACCACTGCCAACCCCAGCCCAACCCCCTTCCCCTTTTCCTTGGTGGTGAAGAAGGGAGTGAAGAGCTTGAGCAGATTTTCCTTGGGAATGCCACAGCCGGTATCCTGAACATCGATCCGAATGCGGCCATTGGCCAGGGTGGTGCGGAGGGTCAGCCGGCCGCCTTGGGGCATTGCCTGGACGGCATTGAGGATGAGGTTGGTACACGCTTGCTGAAGCTGATCGAAATCGGCGGTGATCAAGGGAAGAGAAGGATCCAGCTCCTTTTGCACCTCGATATGCTGTAACTGTGCCTGATGTGCCACCAGGGAAAGGGCTTTTTCCACTACCTCATTGACATTTACTTCTCGGAGCATCGGTTCAGTTTGCCGGGCGAAGTCCAGGAGATTGCGAATGATCCGTGAACAACGGGTGATCTCCGACTCCATCTTGGGTAGGAGGTTGAGGAAGTCCTCCCTTTTTGCAGTGTTCTCGGTGACCTTCTTTAGGAGCAGCTTGATGTAGACCAGGACGCCGGCCATGGGGTTATTAAGCTCGTGGGCGATGGCGGCGGCCATCTGGCCCAGCGAGGTTAGCTTCTCTGCCTGGATGAGTTCCTGCTGAGACTCCTCGCATCGTTGTAGCAGATACGGCCAGCACATTTCCTCCTCAGCCAGGCCCTGATAGACGGCCGTGGCCATCTCACGGCAGGTGTCATAGCCACAAGCTCCACAGTTAAGCCTATCCTCCGGCTTGGATCGGCCGATACGGGCCAGAATTTCCTCCAGCTCCCGCTCTGTGGGTTGTGGCCCCCCAACCGGCTGAGGGGTGAACGTTCGCTTCAGGTTCAGGTCGGCGTATTCTTCAAGCTCATCTCCGGCTTGTTCAGGCTTTGCCCGGCTCTCGGCATACTCGGCAATGAGTTTGTTGCGCTGAAAGAGGCTCAGCTCACTCCTCATGAAAGGGCTATCGGCGCAATGGCAAAAGTAGACGTCTATAAGACCGGCGCTGATGTTTCCCTGGGAGAGGTCACGGAAGACCTGCATGGCGCAATCCTGACCCTGCCTATTTATTAGGCTGCTCGGAGGAAAATCGGCCGGGGGAGATATGAGGTCGAGGATTGTCCCATAGATGGGGAGGGCCGTGGCAACACGGGGTCTGGGCCCTGAGAACTGGCCGAGGGGTTGGCGGGAGGGGTCGATTCCCTTAGCAGCTAGCATCTCCCGAAGCTCAGCAAAGACCAACGCCGCATCAAGCGCACCAGCCACCTTGCTGTCCGTAACCTCGTTCTTCCTGGCGAGGCAGGGCCCGATGAAGACCACTTTGGCCGCCGGATTATATCTCTGCTTGATCAGCCGACCCATGGCGACCGGTGGCGAGACTATGGGCGCCAAGTTATCAATGAGGTGTGGTTGGTATTTTTCGATATACGAAACCACTGCCGGACACTGGGAGACGATGATGGTCTCGCCCTTCCTCCTTTCAAGCAGTCGGCGGTACTCCCTGGCGACAAGTTCGGCCCCGAAGGCTGACTCCATTACCTCGGCAAAGCCCAATTCCTGAAGCGCAGAGACTACCTGCCCGGGGGCGACATCGGGAAAGGCGGCGGGGAAGGAAGGGTCCAAGAGGGCAATCACCGGCGAGCCTCCGGCCAGCATATTCCTTACAGCCTCGATGCTCCTCTCATATTGTTTGGCTCCCTGAGCGCAAACACGGAAGCAGGTCGAACAGGCAATGCAGCGCTCGCTCACCACCTGAGCCTGTCCTTCCTTGATTCGGATGGCCTTGACCGGGCAGTGGCGCACACAGGCATAGCACAGGCGACACTTTCCTGAGTCGGTATATATGAGGCCCATCTTCAGGCTCCTTGGGCATGCTTTGCCGTAAATCCAAGTTCCCTTCTCAGTCGGGCCACAGAGCGCCGGGAGATAAAAATGCCTCGCTCCTCCAGCCGGGACTTTATCTCCCGGTCATGGAGAGGCCGACCATCCTCCAGAATTTGCTTCACCACCTCCTTCCGAAATCTCTTCGGATGGGGGAAGAAATCCTTCAAGGGTTTCTCCTCTCCCCAGGGGGTGTCAACGCTTTTCCCCCTGATGGCTCGGGTCAGGGTGCTGGGGGCCACTCCGAGCCTCTCCGCCGTTTCCTTCTGCGTCAGGGGCAGGAGGGTTCTGGGGTCCGCCGACTCGAGGTAAAGCTTTTGTCGCTCCGTTATGACCTCCAGCACTCGATGGACCACACCCTTGCGCATATTAATGAGCTCGAGTTTCCGCAGCAGTTTCTTGGCCTCCCTCTCGTCGGCCTTCTCAAAACAACCCCGGTGCTCGAGCTCCTCAAGCTTTTGGTAATCGATGGCATACCTACCGCGGGCCATGGAGGGGCAAAAGTAACCGATAACGAAGCCTCCGGAGTCTCTCTCTATTGAAGCCACCTTGGAGTAGCGTATATGGCGCGGTGTGGGAACAGAGGGATGATAGAACTCGCTCATTATGGAGAAGTCATCCAGAAAGTCGCTTATCTCCTTCACCTCGGAAGGCGTAAGCCCACATGCCTGGGCGATTTCCTCCAGCGTCATCCCCTCATCCGGGAAGAGAAAGAAGCGTTTGAACCTTTCTAACCCCAGTTTCCTAATCAGGTCCACCACCTTCTCCCGATGGAGCAGGAGGGACTCTACATCCAGGGAGCCCTCATCGGGAAGAACCTCCTCCTTGAGCTCATAGAAATGAGAGGAGATATCTGCCCGGGGGAATCTTTGATAACGAATTACCCTCTCCTCCCGTAGCCTTCGGAACAGAGGGTTTTTCTCCACCTCGTGGACAAGGCGTTGAAACTCCTCCTCGCTCAACTCCAACAGGCTTACCTGCTCCAGGCGAAGAGCTAACTTAAGCTCTTGCCGTGCCTCCGGAAGCTGCTCCTGGCTCAGCCGCAAACTCTTTGCTTTCACATTGGGCCTGCCTCTTGCGCTTACAGTTTATCATCTGCTCCCATGGGCTGCAATAACCAGCTATATCAGGCTGTCCAAAAAAGTAAGCGAAGAGGATTTGGTGGAGGTGAGTCTAAAGCTTCACGCGGGGAATGCCCAAGTAAGAAGGCTAAAGGAAGAATTCAAGAGCACGTCTTGTTTTGCGTCTGTTGGTTCTCCTTCTTGTCCCAAATTTATTCCTTGACCCTTCCGGGGCGGACTACCTTCTGGAAGTTTCTGGGAGGACGGATCTCCTCCAGCACGTCCAGCCTTCCCTGCTTCTCCAGACGTTGGATGATGAGATACCAGGCACAATCTTTGTTCGGGTCCACCTCGCATTTTCCGTTGCTGCAGCCGCCACAAGGACCGTTGAGCAGCCCCTTAGCACAGCGGATAACGGGGCAGATTCCTCCGGTGAGTCCCAGCAGACAATCTCCACAAGCGGCGCAGACCTCCTCCAGGAGTTCCTCCTCCCGCTGTTCCCGGCCGATGAAGAGGGTGTTCTGTGCCGGAAGAATGGGAACCTCGGGGAAGACCTCAGCCACCGTCTGCACCCCGGCACCGCAGGCCAGGGAAAGAACTGCTTCAACATCGTTGAGTTTCCCCTTAAGTTCTGTAGCTACCAGGTGGGAGTCGCACTGCTTGGGGTGGGTGGCCACCTTAAATTCAAACTGCTTGTTCTTTGACCTAACAGCCAGCCGCAAAAGCCGAGCTAAATTCTCCGCTTCCTTTATGCTCCTCGGAGGCTGCGTACAGCCGTCGCAACCCAGTATGAGTACCTTAGAATAAGGGGAGAGGAGGTCTAAAATCTCATCTAAGGGCTTAAGCTCGGTTATTACCATTCCTGCCCTCCCGAACCTTTTAGGCTTTCCTTGAACTTCTTTAACTCCTCGTTGAAGCTCTCGGGATAACGTGGGGCCACAAAGGAGAAGCGGAGGTTCTCTCCCAAGCCAACTTCGGCCAGTTTTTTTCTCAGGGCCTCTACCCGATGCTGTGCCTCTTTGCTCCCCTTCTCCATCTTGCAGTCCTCCTCGGGGCAGGCAGCCACCAGCACCCCCTCTACACCTCGATCAAAGGCCTCCAGAACGTGGCCAACGTCCAGCCTTCCAGCACATGGGAGATCTATGACGCGGACGTTTGGCGCAAGCCCGCCATCGAGCTCGGGGAAAGCTGCCCATTGACAGCGGAACACAAGAATTCGAGGGCTCTCCATGTCCGAAGTCAGCCTGGCTATCAGGCCCGAGAGCCTTTCCCTCTCCCAGCTTTCCAGCTCTAGGGCCTCGGCCGGACAAATGGCTGCACAAATGCCGCACCCCCGACAGAGCTCCAGATTAAAGCTGGCCGGCTGAGTTCCCTGGAGCGCTGCTGCCTCATAAGGACAGTAGAAGACACAATTGCCACACCTGATACATTTATCTGGTTCCGCCTTTACCTTGAGGCTGTTCCTCTTAAGCGTGATTACCTCTTCACCCAGGCCAAGCTGTGACAGGACGAGGTTGAGCGCGGCGATCCTGCGCCCGCCCATCTTACTTCCCCGCTCGAAGCGACAGTAGTCCTCATCGCAGGCGAGGACGTAAATCTTCCTGAGCCCCAGCTCGCCCAGCGCCCTGAGATAGACCTCCTCCGGAATACGGCCGACACAGGGGACCGCAAGCGGGATGTAGCTCGAAAGCTTGAAGATCTTCTCGGCCTGGGTGAAGTCGGGGCTGGCGCCCTTGCAGGCGATGAGCAATACGTCTGAGCCATATCTTTGTTTTGCGTCTTTGAGGTAACGAGTCAGCGAATCAAGATCATAGTAGAGGACATCGATGGCCTTGGCCGGGCAGGAGGAGTAACAGAGGCCACATACCTGGCACTTTTCGATTTGAAGGACTACCTTGCCTCCTTCCCTCCTCAAGGCTTCGAATGGGCAGAGAGAAGAGCAGAGTGAGCAGGCAGAGCAACGCTCCTCGTTTACCTTGACCGCTGTCCGAGCTTCAATTAGCTGAGCCAAACCGACCTCCACTGGCATGATTCTAATTCAAGAAATGTTAGAGCAGTGGAACCTTGGGGGGAATAAAAGGAGTTAGCGCTGAGAAGGAAAAACCCGCTCCACCTGAAAAAACTTCCCATCATCCTTTAGCAAGGAGCCCGAGCGAACCCAGTCCATATTATAGTCGGCGAAGAGGAATAAGTCAAAGAGATGTGCTGGCTGACCACATGCCCTTGAACTAATCCCCTACTCTGAGGTATCATTCTCTCAGCAAATCCAGCGTTTTCTCCTTTGGCGATGAATGAATAGGTACCGTCTGGGAAGTTTCCTCAGCGAAGCCACCGGTTGGTTTGCC
>CAZYDA010000051.1:0-6956 GCA_964645275.1 uncultured Dehalococcoidia bacterium
CTGGTCAGGGATAACCAAGTCGCCGGGCCGGATTTCCTCGCGAAAGCTGCCGGCAGAGTTAACCGAGATGAGCCACTCGACGCCCAGCGACTTCAGCGCGAAGATGTTGGCCCGGGAGGGAAGCTCACTGGGGCTTATTCGATGCCCGCGCCCATGGCGAGCCAGGAAGGCCACCCTCCTCTCACCAAGGCGACCAATGACAATAGCATCGCTTGGCTCGCCGAAGGGTGTCCGCACTTTGACTTCCTCGACCTCCTGAAGTTCCTCCATCTGGTAAAGTCCGGTGCCACCAATAACACCGATCACAGCCTTCCGGTCTACGACCACTTCATTTGGCATTTTGCCCTCCCGGCGCTCTCGTTTTGGCCACTCCATTTTAACCCTTCCATCAAGCTTGGAGCAACTAGCTTTCAGATGCCGGATGCAAACCGAGTTACACACTGGCGTTCCATCAAGAATTGATCTAGAGCGGGGGCTGAAAGCCTGAGGCTGTATCCATTATAATAGACTGTGACTAGCCCTTCTTGGGCAGGTTTGGCAGAAACTAGACCACTGTCTCCTGGCTGCATGGATCAGGTGAGGGGCCAGGAGAGTGGCAGAGGAAACTACCAGTTTATTTAGAGGGCATGTCCCCTCCTAGGCTTGAGAAAGAGTCTGATGAAAAAGCAACTTTTGCCCATCCTTATTCCTCTATTCACGGTTGTTGTAGCAGTAGCCGGACTGCTAGCCACTATAGAGCAATTATCTGGCGGCACTGCCTCACTGGGAAGCAAAGAGACCAAAGCAATCCCCTCACCGGCACCTTCCGAAGGACCAGCCATTTTACCAACGCCTCGATTTCCGGTTGCGCCAAGCCCAGGTATAGCTGGAGAGGAGGGAACTAAAACCCCTGCGGGAAAGCTAAGTCAGGACATCCTAGCCTTATATTCTAAATCCATCCCCCTTGGGCGCCCTCCTCTACCTCACGCACCCCTTTTAAAGGTTAGTGGCGCAGCCCACACCGACTTCTTGAGAAATTTTGCTGCCTTAAAATATGATGGCAAAGTCTGGCAGGTTGAGGAGAGGAAACAGCCTTACAATGGGGAGGAGTTGGCCCCTCTAGCGACTGAATTTTCCTCGGCTGAGAAGGATGCTGTTAGCGCAGAATTTCTGGTTAAGCCCACCTCTGGTTTCCTGCCTGTCTCCCCCAATCTAGAGGAGCTATCTGCCACTTCCCCTTTGCTCTACTATCCTGATTCAGAAGGGTTCTATTCGAAGTCAAACCCACCCTCTTCCTATACCTTCTCTTCCATTCACTACCGCTTCACTGAGAGTTTGTTAAACTCCGCCCAAACAATTGATGATGAGCGCTATCTTCAGCTTCCGCAAAACATTACCCCGCGGACAAGGGATCTAGCTCGCGGGATCACTCAGGGATTTGAAACACCTTATCAGAAGGTGAAGGCGATTGAGCACTATCTACAGGTGAATTACGAGTTTGATCCCTCAGCTAGGAAAGCTCCGCCAGGTTGGGAGCCAACTGATTGGTTCCTTTTCGAGGAGAGAAGGGGAACGGACGTAGATTTCAACTCTGCCCTAGCTATCCTGGCCAGGCTGGTTGGGGTGCCCACCAGGCTGGCCACCGGCTTTGCCGGACTGGAGCAAACTAGTGAGGAACAGATAGTATATGCAGATCAAGCCCATACCTGGGCGGAGGTTGGGTTTAAAGAGCTGGGCTGGGTTCCTTTCGATGCCACTCCCCCGGGCCCACAGCCACGGATAGCTGAGGTTATAGAGAGGAAAGAGGAGAAAGGCATGCCGTCAACAGGTAAGGCCCCTACCTTCACCCAAATTACGCAGGTAGCTCGAACTATTCGAAAGGGCTCCTACTTTAGGGTTGAGGGCATAGTTCAAAACGAGAAGGGAAAGGGGCTAGGTGGCATTCCGGTAGAGATTTTCCTGGGTGAGAGCAAGCAAATAGCGGGAGAGCTGATCGGGAGCGGAGAGACCTCAAACGGGCATTTCGAGGTGAGATGCTGGATGCCTCAGAAAGTAAAGGTCGGGAATTATGTGGTTATGGCTCATGCTTTAGGCAGTGCTCAATATTCCAGCTCCTGGAGCGACCCAGAAGTTAAGGTCGTTGCGGTGACCAGGCTCGGACTCAAACTGCCTGAGGAGATTCGGGCAGGTCAGCCCCTGACTATTAGAGGATGGCTCAGGGAGGAATATGGCTATCCAGTGGCTAGCCAGGAAATAGAAATTTGGGCAGATGGGAAGGCAATAGGAAAGCCGATCACCAGCAAAAAGGGCGAGTTCATCATTAAGCAAACCTTTGACAAGCCCGGGAAACACACAATAAAAGCAAATTTCAAGGGAGCAGACTTCTATCTTCCCTGCTCAACAGCCCTGGAACTGTCGGTGAAAGGGAAGGGCTTCCCCTGGTGGGTCTTGGCCTTCATCCCAGTCAGCGGAGGAGGTGTTGGAGGGTATCTTCTCTACAGGAGGAAAAGGGGAAGGCCATCCACGGTGAGGGTAGCTAGCTTGGAGCGACCCTCTGTGAGCGCCACTGTCAGGGTGCAGAAAAAGGAGGGGGGACCGAGCCTAAACCTTCTCTTCCCTCAAATTAAAGAGCCTTTTCCGCTAGTCTGGGGGTTAGGTGATGAATTGGAAATAGTTCTTTGCCTGCTTAATGGCCAGGGCCAGGGGATAAGTGGGAGGGTGGTGGAAATCTGGGCTGGCGAGGAGATGATGGGCCAGCTCGTCACCGATGAGGGGGGAAGAGCCCACCTGAAGCACATCTTCGCTGAGAAGGGAGAGTACCTGATAGTTGGAAAATTCGCTGGCGACCATGCTTATGGTGAGGCAGAAACTAGCGAGCTACTTCGGATCGTGGACTACCGGGAGGAACTCGTGTGTTCGTTTAATCTACTTCTAAAGTGGCTTCGGGACCAGGGAATTTCCTTACCTGAAGGAGCTACGCCCAGGGAAATAGAAGAGATGCTAAGTCGCCAAGTGCCCTCGGAGAAGTCTCTAGACGCCCTTGTGAGTTGTTTCGAGGAGGCGGAGTATAGTTCTCATCCGATAGCTCGAGGACACTATGAGTTGATGTTCTTGGCCCAAAAGCGGATCAAAGAGCTTTATAGCGAGCGAGGGAGAATTGATGAGAGAGGTAATCAAACCTGAGAGCAGGCGTGCTGGAGTTTATATCTCTAGCTTGTGGATGCTGACTCTCGCCGGTGCTGCCTGGGGAGCAGGGATTTATCTTTCCCGTGCCTGGCCACCCTCAAGCAAGGTAGGATTGGTCGTCTTCTTCGGATTACTCGCCGTCTCCCTATCGCACTTGGCTGATGCTGGTCGGGAGTCCCGGAGCCCTCTCCTGGCTGATCTATGCGGATGGATAGGGGAGTCAAAAGGAAGGAATTTCCTTCTGGGCAGCATAGCTGCCTCATATGTTCTGTTCCTTCATCCCTACATTGTGGACCAGCTTCCCTCTGCCTCCCTTATGGAGTGGGGAATTGTCTGCCTGATAGCTTGGTGTCTTTACAGGAGCTTAAATTCTCGCCTGGAGGAACTTCACTGCCTCCCCCTAATACTCTCCTCTTGGGAGAGACATACTCAAAAGCTGGTTAGAAAAGAGGATGAGCGAATAAGGCGCCTCAGCTCGCTCCAGGCAGAATTTGTAGAGGATGGCAACAGAGATCGTCTGTTAACATACTTATCCCAGCTTTTGAGAGAAAATGGCTGGGCTGAGGCTCGGATAAAGGAGATCTTGTCGCCGCTAAGCGTTTATCGGGAGGAAAGGAGGCCTTGGCCGTGGAAAAGAAGAATTAAGTACAGGAATCTTCGAATTCGCCAGAGAATACTGGAGGAAATCATAAATCAAATCGCCGAGAGGAGGGGTAATCCATGAAGTATGAAAGCTTGGAGGAGGCAAGTCAAGTCTGCAAAGAAATCATTGAGCGAGTGAGCGCAGTTTATGTAGGACACCAGGAATTGCTGAGCAAGTTGCTGGCAGCTGCTCTAGCAAACGGCCATGTGCTATTTGAAGATTACCCCGGCCTGGGAAAGACGCTTCTCGCCAAGGTCTTCGCCAGGGTTACTGGCTGTAAATTCGTCCGTATCCAGTTTACTCCGGATTTGTTACCGGCTGATATCATTGGAGGCAAAGTATGGCGACAGAAGGAATCCATCTTTGAGCTGGTAAAAGGGCCCATCTTCACCAATATCCTGCTGGCCGATGAAGTAAATCGCACTCCTCCCAAGACACAGGCAGCGCTTCTCGAAGCTATGGAGGAGAGACATGTTACCATAGAGGGAGAGACTCATTACCTGGAATCCCCCTTCTTTGTTCTGGCCACCCAGAACCCGATCGAGATGGAGGGTACCTATCCCCTGCCAGAAGCACAGATGGACCGGTTTCTGCTAAAACTTTCCGCTGGGTACCTGAAAACCGCTGAAGAGGAAGCCAATATTCTCAGCCGGCGAATCCAGTGGGGAAAGGACGATCCCAGTGAGGATGTTAGCCCAGCAATCTCTCCAGCAGATTTCAAACTTCTTCAGGAAATGGTAGAGAACAAGATATACGTGGCCAAATGCATCCTGGGTTATATAACTCAGATAGTGCGCCGCACAAGGGAACATCCCCAGGTGGAAATTGGTTCCAGCCCTCGTGGTGGCCTGGCTCTGCTCCGAGCCTCCCGAGCCATGGCCTTGCTAAAGGGGAGGGATTTCGTTACCCCAGATGATGTGAAGATGTTCGCCGTGGATGTTCTGGCTCATCGAATTATCTTAAAGATAGAGGAAGCGATCGAAGGGATAAAGGAAGAGCAGGTGATCAAGGAAATTGTAGAAGAGGTACCAGCACCAAAGGACTTCTATCCCAGGTAAAACAATGCTAACCAAAAAGGTCATCGGATTTCTCGGCTTATTTGGCGGCGTTTTCGTCCTAGCCCTGCTTATGGGAAACTTTATCCTCCTCTCCTTCAGTCTAGTGCCGCTATTTACAGTTTTGCTGGCAATCCTGCTGAAGCCACCCAGGACCGTAAAGATTGAGACGAGAGGCGTAGAGGGCCCAACCTGGGTTGGTGACGTGGTTGAAATAGTTCACCAGGTAGTTATAGAGGACGGCATTGGCCCAGTTGTTTTACATCAAAAACTGCCGGACGATTTTGAGCTGGTGAAGGGCAACAACCTCAAGGTATGCTGGAAGGACACTGACAGGAAATCCTTTGCCTGGGCCTATAGCATTAGGTGTCCTAAAAGGGGAAAGTATACCCTCCCTCAGGTCAACTGGGAATCAAGGCACTTCCTAGGACTGATCCAAACAAGCCGTGGCAGCTCAGGCTCCGCTGTGGAGATAGAAGTTAGGCCAAAAATCCTGAACGTAAAGAGAATCCGGGGGACACCGGGCGTAGCCCTGACTTCCTATCCAGTGATCGACATTGCCCGCATTGGTGTTCCTACCACCGATTTCCGAGAGATCAGGGAATATCGCCAAGGTGATCCGATCAAGGCGATAAACTGGAAAGTTACTGCCAGGCAGGCTGGAAAAGGCACTTTATGGCCCCTGGTAAACGACTTTGAGGTTGAAGGCAAGAAGGCCGTATGGATTTTCTTAGATGCCGCTTCCTACATGGAGGTCGGGACTACGATCGAGAGCTCCTTCGAGTATGCTTTAGAAGCAGCTAGTGGAGTTGCCCTTCATTATCTAGAGCGCGGTTATCGAGTAGGAGCTTATGTATACCATGACGAGAGGAAATTATACTATCCTGACTCAGGCAGAAGACAATTTAACCGACTCTCTCGGGCATTGACAGAGCTTAGAACGTCGCCAGCCGGAGATGAACTTTCTCAAGCTATCGAGCGCTGTCGAAGTTACATCTTAGGATTGAGGCCACTCTGCATCATAATTTCCCGACTCGATGGCCCTCTCTCCAAGGCATTAATAGACGGGGTTAAGAAGCTGGCAGAGTTTCGGAGAAGGTCAAGAAGAAGATTTCCGGTGATGGTGATCGACATACCTGGACATGAAATAGTGCCCAAATTTACCCGTTATGAAAGATATGCTGTCCTTTTATCACGACTTGAAACACGCCCTCTGAAGCACGCCTTGCTGAGGCTAGGAGCTTCTGTGCTGGAATGGAATCCCAGGCAGGAAAGCTTCGCTGCTGCTTTCTTAAAGCAGGTGAGGAGAAGATGAGGTTTAGTTTGAGTACTTGGCTGAGGGTTGGCTTTGTTATGGTACTTAGCGCCATGGGGGCTTATGCCTTTTCAGCCTCGCCATCCTGTCACAGGTTAGCAGACTTGGCTATGAAGGCCCTCCCCTGGCGTTTTCCCCCCTACCCCTTCATTCTTTTTATCCTGCTCCTGCTGCTTGGATTGCTTTCAACTTATCTTGCCGGGAAACCAAGCCAGTTTATCTTTCTGGTGTTCATCTTTTCCCTTCCTTCGATATTGCCCTTTTCAGCTATAGGTTGGCTCAAGGCCTTGGGACTGGAACTTGCTCTGAAAACCCGGGCAAACTTTGACCAGATGCTAACCCTTGTTTTACTCCTTGGCTTAGGATACGTGATCCTCAGCCACACTCAGTGGCTCAAAGAGGTAGGGCTAAAGTTATTGAATCTAGGTGCGGAGAGTGAAGAGGTGAAGGAGGTCTATCGAAAGGGCCATCTCTGGACTTTTATCGTGGCCGGTGGAGCGGTCTTAGCAGCAGCCTTATCTGGACTGGCCTCCTTAAAACTAAAGCTCTTAATTGTCAGATACATCTCCCTTAGCCCCCTAAACATAGTGCTGATAGGTACTATCTGCACTCTGATGCTCTTTATCGGGCTATATCTCTTCCTCCTTCGAAATAAGCCCTCGGTTGACTGAGTGTTCTCTCACCGGCATCGGCCGGCTAGCAAATCTTTGAGCTTAGCTAAGTAGGGCTTCTGAACCACGCCTTTCTCGGTGACGATGGCGGTGATGTAGCGGTGGGG
>CAZYDA010000052.1:0-6838 GCA_964645275.1 uncultured Dehalococcoidia bacterium
CAAGGGATTGCAGCAGCCCACTTCGCCGAGCCATCTCCCCCACCGAAAGAGCCCTCTCCATCCAGGACGACCCCGCGCGGAGGTTGCTCTCCAAGAAGTTACTTCTTCCTAACAAGGAGCCTCCCCAGGCCAAGAACAAGCAGGACGATGACAACGATGCCGACAATGGCCGAGAGATAGTACCCTGCTGCCTGTCCCCCGAAACCTTCGCTCAACCTGGTAAGGGAGTAATCAGGCAGAAAGGCCAGGTGATTTATATTGGCAAGCCTGGCCAGCCCCTGAGGAATGTAGCCTAGCAGGTCTTCCAGTTCCTCAGTTCCCCACTCCCCCCAAGCAGTTCCGCTGGCGAGGAGACCCAGCGGGCAGAGGATGAAGAGGGCAGCCAGAGGAATCAAAACCCGCTTGTAGTGTTTCATCTCAGCCCTTCCTTTCATCGGGGTTGAGTTGGAATACCTCGGGATGGTATCTACCTAGAAAGGCAACCACTGCCCCGGTGATCGCTGCCTCAACTGGTCCAGCGATGACAAGGTGCGCAATGAGCATGGCTGGGATGGCCTTTGCGAGGTCATAGGGACAGTAAAGAGGTGCTCCAGCTGCTGTATGGAGGAAATAGGGCTGAACGCCGAACTCGATTGCCGCTGCGAGCGCAGCGGCGTTGAGCCCAAGATAACTGCCGATGGCGGCCGCCACCCACCTCCGGCGCGAATTAAAAGAGGAGCCTCGGCTAAGAAGCCGATAGACGAGATAGCCGATGAAGGGAAGCACGAAGCCCATGTTAAAGCAATTGGCCCCTATAGCAGTAAGTCCTCCGTCTCCAAAGAGCAGGGCCTGAACTATAAGAGCTAGTGATTCCCCTAGGACCGCGGCCCAGGGCCCCAGGAGAATGACTATGAATGTCCGCCAACCCCGTGAGACGTTGTCCCACCAGGCACCGGGACGTTGAACCTCATGATGAGGAAGGAGAAGGCGGAGAGCAGAGCCAGGACGGGCACCGTTCAGCGGGTGAAAGTTCTCCGCACCAGAGCCGTAGCCCTAGCCCATAAAGGCACGGCTACCACATACATCGCCCCGCAGGTCACCGGAGAGAGGTAGCCATCGGGTATGTGCCTCTCATCCTCCTTTCATCTGAGCCATAGTTTGCTGCAATCATTTGCAATAATTGTTCACAAATAAAGGCTACTTGCGGGCTAAATTTGGCGCTGAACCTATTCACAGGTTAGACAACGTCCAAAGATGGCCAGGTGTCTCATATCGGCCCGGAAGTTGTACTTGCGTAGAAGGAGCTCCTCCACCGGCTTTAGGATTTCCTCCTCCACATCGAACACCCGGCCACATTTCTGGCAGATCAGGTGATGATGATGACCCTTTTCGACATGGTGGTAGTAAAGTCGATCGCCACCGAGATCGGTCTCATCGACCAGCTCCAGCTTTTTCAGGAGCTCCAGCGTGCGGTAGACGGTGGAACGGTTTATTCTGGGGTATCTCGCCCGCACCTGATTATAGATGTCCTCAGCGGTGAGGTGTTTGTCCGAACCATGCAGCACATCCAATATAGCCGAGCGCTGAGATGTGAGGCGATACCCCTTATTCTTGAGGGTCTGGTAGCAGCTCATCCTCCCTCCAAACTCCCCAACCAAATCTTCGAGCTCTGGAAATCAATTTCCCTGAGGCAGGCTACAATCTCTCTCTCCTCGCCTAACAGGGTTCGCAGGCGGAGCTTGTTCCCCTCCGCCTGAAGCTCAGCTACCTCCTCCAGAAAGGGCTTTTCCTCACCATCCAGGTATGCCTTAGCCAGGCACATAAGCTACCTCCTGGGTAAATTTTATGGGGATTTGCTCAGGCTTTCCAGGGCACGAGCGAGGTATTCGTTGGCCTTCTCAAGCTGTTGTGCTGCCTGAAGAATCTCGGACGAGAGGTTCCTCCCCAGGGACTTTGCCCTCCCAGCCCACTCCTCAAGCTCGCTCGCATGCTCCTGGTTGTGTTCAATCCAATAATTGAGTAGCGCCCTCAGCTTCTCTGATTGAACCTCACGCATATAACCTCTGGCTAACTTTGCAATTAATTGCAATCTCATGATACCAGAGGCTTCAGTCGATTGCAATACTAGTGCCAAGGCTCAAGCCGTACTGGCTTCTCGCCAGGAACTAGAGGCTGGAAAGAAGTTCCCTGAGCCGCTGAGGGATGTCTGAAAGCGAGACCAGCTCGGCTTTATCTTGACGGCGTGGTTTCACCTCAGCACTTCCTTGACTCAGGGTGCGGGGGCTGAGCACCAATCTTAAGGGCAGTCCCAGGAGGTCAGCATCATTAAACTTGACCCCAGCAGACTCCTCGCGATCGTCGTAGAACACCTCAAATCCCTCGCTGAGGAGCCTCTGAAAGAGGCTCTCTGAGGCCTCGGCCACCTCACGGTCCTTCAAACTCAGCGGGCAGAGATACACCTGATAGGGCGCTATCGAGGGAGGCCAGCAGATGCCCTTCTCGTCGTGGTTCTGCTCCACCACTGCCGCCAGCAGCCTCCCCAGGCCTATCCCATAGCAGCCCATGATGACCGGCCTCGACCTTCCCTCTTTATCGAGGTAGAAGGCTCCGAAGCGCTCGCTGAATGTGGTGCCCAGCTTGAAGAGGTGCCCCACCTCGATTCCGCGGGCCGAGCGAAGCTCCCCTCCGCATCGAGAGCAGCGATAGCCCGCTTGAGCCAGGGCGATGTCCGTAAGTATATCAACCTGAAAATCTCGGGGATAATTGGCGTTCCGGAGATGGGTGTCTGGCTTATTCCCTCCAACCACGAAGTTATTCCCCTGGAGGATGGAATCATCGGCCACGACCTTCATTCCCGAGAGGCCCACCGGCGAGGCCGAGCCAGCCACCAGTCCAGCCTTCTCCACCTCTTCACCGCTGGCTAGCTCGAGCTCGAAGCACTTTAAAGCATTCTTAAGCTTGACCTCGTTCACCTCCAGATCCCCCCGAATGACTACGAACACCACCTCTCCATCGGCGGAGTAGAACACCGCCTTGAGGGTCTTCTCCTTGGGAACTCCCAGGTACTGGGAAAGCTCTTCAATGGTCTTTATCCCGGGGGTGCTTACCTCCTCCAGGGGCAGCGGCTCCTCGATCTCGAGCGCCGGCTTGGAAAAGACTGCCCGCTCTTGGTTGGCCGAATAGCCACAACCAGGACAATAGAGCAACTCATCCTCTCCGCTCTCAGAGAGGGCCATGAACTCGTGTGATTCCTTTCCCCCGATGGCACCGCTATCGGCTTCCACCGACATCACTCTCAGCCCGCAGCGCCGATAAATGTTCTCATAGGCCCGCATCATGAGCTGATAGCTCCGCTCCAGTCCCTCCTCATCGGCGTCGAGGCTGTAAAGGTCCTTCATGATAAACTCCCGAACCCGGAGAAGCCCGCCCCTAGGTCGGGGCTCATCTCTGAACTTAGTCCCTATCTGGTAGACGAGCTTGGGCAGGTCGCGGTAACTCCTTACCAGGTGGCTGGCCAGCAAGGTCACCACCTCTTCATGCGTGGGACCAAGGCAAAGCCGGCGATTGCGGCGGTCGAGAAGGGTAAAAAGCGACTTGCCGAAGGAAAGGTGTCTCTCGCTCCCCTCCCAGAGCTCGTAGGGCTGAAGAACTGGCAGCATAAGTTCCTGTCCCCCAGCCGCCTCCATCTCCTCCCTGATTATCCCTTCAATCTTTCGGAGGATCCGCCACCCCAGGGGCAAATAAGAATAAACTCCGGAAGCGAGCTGCTCGATCATGCCCGCCCGGAGCAACAGCTTATGGCTTATGGTATCCGCCTCCGCTGGTATCTCCCGCAAAGTCCTTCCAAAAAGCTGGAAAAAGCGTATCCCCTGCCCCTTCTTCATTCCCAAATTTCAGCTATCACATTCCTCTGGGCCTTTCCGCCAGCACCACCCACACCTGCTTCTCCTCCTGGCCTCTCCAGAAGGTTATCCTCACCCTCTGCCCTACCTTGCATTCCCAGATGGCCTTTATGAGTTGAGTGGCCTCGGTTACCTCCTGATCCTGAAAGCGGGTAATGATATCACCGGCTCGGAGACCGGCTCGATAAGCTGGGCTATCCTTCTCCACCCGACGGATAAGCACCCCACTTGAACGAGCTAGCCCTTGCTCCGAGGCCAACTTTGAGGTTACCGTCTGCAGGACAACCCCAAGCCAGGCCCGGATCACTCGGTGCGGAGGTCTGACCAGAGCCTCAAAGACTGGCTTGGCGGTGTTGGCGCTGATGGCAAAGCCGATGTTCTGAGCTCCGCTTACCATCACGCTGTTGATCCCTACCACCTCACCCTGCAGGTTAACCAGTGGTCCCCCGCTGTTCCCTGGATTGATCGCCGCATCCGTTTGAATAACATCGTAATAAGTGCTCTCCCCCACTCGGAAGGAGCGTCCCAGATTGCTCACTACCCCTAAGGTGACCGTCGGTCCTCCCTGAAGCCCCAGGGGATTGCCAATGGCTATCACCAGGTTGCCGGGACGGAGCTTGGAAGCATCCCCAAATCTGGCATAGGGGAGATTCTGTCCCTTGATCCTGATCACCGCCAGATCACTGAGGGGGTCTGTCCCTACCAGCTTGGCGGAGAGGGTGTCGCCGGCCTGGGAAAGGGTGACCTCGATCTTCCTCGCCCCTTCCACCACGTGATTGTTGGTCAGGATATAGCCCTCAGGGTCGAGAATTACCCCCGAGCCGCTCTGCGTCGTCACCACTGGGCCAAAGAAGAAGCTCTCGCTGACCACCTCGGCTGAGATGTAAACCACTGCCGGCATGACCTGCTCGACCACGTCGGCGATCTGCTCTGAGAGGTCGCTAATCGTGCTGAGCGCGGAGGGATGTGAGGGAGGAGATTCAACCTGGGTTGGATTGCTATGAGCCAAGGGTTGGTGGACTGAGTTAGAGCTCGGCGACCCTTCCCCAGCACAGCCAGAAAGCACCAGCAGGAATACCAGCAGCAAAGCTATAAGCCAACCAAACCTTAACCTCATCTCAAAAGCCTCACTTTAATATAACGAGAAGGTCAGCTTCTAGGGTAAGCCCTTACCAAGGACGATGCCTCGATGATCCCAGGGCCTGGGAATAAGTCTCGGAATCCTTGTCCCACCGCAGGGAGGAGGTTACCTCAACATTCTCGCCTGCGGATGTTCCTGTTAGACCCTCCTTTCCAGCCAGCTCCCACCGCTGGCGGGAATAAACGGAGGTAAGCTTGGCACAGAAGAGCAGAATCAAAGCCGAAACATAAACCCAGACCAACAAAGCCACTATGGCACCAATAGGACCATAGATGAGATTGTAGTGGGCGAAGGTGGTGGTATACCAGACGAAGGCCTGCTTGGCAATCTCAAAGAGCACCGCCGCTGCCAGAGCTCCCGGCCAGACATCTTTGAAGCCTAGCCGAGCGTTAGGAACAAAGCGATAAAGGAAGAGGAAGGTGGCAAAGGCCAGGTAAGTGGTCAGCAGAGCTAACATAACCTGCCAGAAGAGATCGCCATTGAAGAAATGAATCCCCATGAAGGGGAGACTTAGCTGTCGGAAAACGCCCAGAGCAGTTGTCAGGGCAAAGGAGATGAAGAGGAGGAAACCCGTTCCGATCATCATGAGGAATTCCATCAATCTCTCCGTAAAGAAGGGGCGGGGCTGCCTGACTCCCCAGGCTGTATTCAGCGACTTTCTGATGGCATTGAAAACGGCTGAACCACCCCAGAGGAGGCCAATGACGCCTACTATCCCCGTCGCCTGCCAGGCGCTGGAGACTCCCTGAATGGTTTGAGCGATGAAGTCTCCAGCTCCGGGGACAGGGAAGAAGCCGCTGATGTACTCGATGAGGCGGGCTTGAAGCGTAGAGGAGCGAAGGACGAAGCCCAGAACAGAGATGAGGGCCAAGATCAGGGGAAACAAGCAAAGCAGAACATAGTAGGAGATCGAGGCTGCCAGGTGAGGGCAGTTATCGCTCAGGAACTCATCTATTACGCCCTTTACAAAGACGAACAGCCTCTTCCGATTAGACGGTCTCCTAAGCCAGGAAAAACGAAGCGGCGATAAATCTAAGCAGCGCCACATGCCAGCTAAAGCAAACCCGAAAAGAAGTGATCACAGAGTTAAAAAGACTGCCTCCATGCTACAACACCCCTGAGCTGATGTCAAGCTAAGTGTGCTGGCTGACCACATAGGTAACACTTTTTCAATATACTCTATCGGCGTAAGATAGCCCAGTGATTGATGGGGACGATTGAAATTGTATTCTATAAGCCATTCAGTTAGCCGGGGATTTAGCTCCTCTGGCTCCAAATACAGATTGCCGTTGTAAAGCCATTCATACTCCAGAGTCTCATTGACCCTCTCCAGATCTCAGCCTGTTTGGCAGGGCAACAGGCCTTCTCTTGAAGAAGTAGAAGCTGGCTGTCTTCCTCATCCTGGTAACTCCTCATGGTAACTTGAGACTCCTACCAACCATACCATGAGTGTTACCCATGTATCTCAGCCTCCGCAAACCTGTAACAGCACTAACTTAAGCTGCGGATGAGCTCGTCGAGCCAGTCGACTGCCTGGCGAACGAACTTGGGGTCGCTGATGTGCCGGTTGACCTTTTTGAGGGGGACTTCTGAGGGAAGCAAATGCTCCAGAACTTCGATGAAGAACTCGTCGGTCAGGGGATCGAAGAGAGGCTCTCCCTCCTTGTCTGCCTCGGACCACCCATTTAGAGGGATGAGCACCTCCCATCGGGCCCTCGGCTCCTGCTAGCCTCCGAACATCTAAATCTGTCCCGTTGTTTGGCGATTATGAGGCCACCGAAGTTAAATTTATATCAGCTGATCACCTTTTACTTCG
>CAZYDA010000053.1:0-6679 GCA_964645275.1 uncultured Dehalococcoidia bacterium
AGGTACTTCGTGACAAAGCCCGCAGGCTCGTTGCCGTGGTGCAAGAGGCCAGGAATGCCTAAGGCCCCTGCCGTGATCGGAGAGGAGGGCCTGGCGTGAAACGGTATCGCCTGATGATCCCCGGGCCGATCGAGGTGGCTCCGGAGGGACTGGCTTCTTCACCGTATTGTAGTAGGCCAACACATCGTGACCCCCCTTAGAGGCCCAGATCACGGCCACTTCATCCAAAACACCACCGGAAACGCCGTGAACTCGTCCGGAAGATCCAATCCCAACTCCCGCAGCTTCTCCATCGGCGTCCTCCCCTCCATCCCCGCCCCGAAATGAGGACGTTCCACATTATAGTACCATTGCCACCTCTGCGCCAACACCAGAAACTCCTCGGTGGTGGTCACCTTACCCAAACACGGGATGTAGAACTCCTCGTCGTCGATCCGATGGGACCGCTCCACCCTCCCTTGGTACCCCTTCCTCCCCTTGGGTGCCCGCCTCAGCCTGGCCCCGAACGGACGGTAGTACTTCTCATCCAGCTTGGCCAGATGCTCCGGGTTCTCACCCCCAAACTCAGAGCCCCAGTCCTCTTGCCAATCCACCTCAGCCTCAATCCCCCACCCCCTGAGCCAACTCATCACCAGGGCCACAAAACACAGCCCGTTAACCACTGAAAGGCTGTGGCTGTAGGCCAGAAACCTGAACCTCGTCCTCTCCTCAAAACCCGTAACGCGTTACGCGTCACGCGTGACAGGGGTTGGGTGTCCACCTGTGCCAGCCGGAACGGCTCTCCCTCTTCCCAGGCCCAATGTGCTGGGTAAAACGTCTTGCGCTTCTTCCTCTTCCTTCTGCCTTCGCCCAGATGGCGCCTCAAGATGTGCCTCACGGTTCCCTCAGGCAGGCCCAGGGCGTCGGCGATGCGCCTCCTGCCCTAGCCTTTCTCTCGGTTCAAGGAAAGCACCCGTTCCTCCACCTCCGGGGGAGTGCGGCGGGGGCTTGAGTGTGGCCGACGTGATCGATCCACAAGGCCGGCTTCACCTTCGGCAAGATAGCGTCTCACCCACTTGCGCACGGTATTGCGGGAGATGGAGAGCCTTCGGGCCGTGTCCCGGAGGCTCTCGCACTGCTGCCAGGTGTGGACGATCTTGAGGCGAAGGTTCACTTTGCCCTCCTGGTGGGTGAGCTGGCAGGCTCTGGTGAGCGTAAGTGCCAGCAAGGTGGCATCCCTCTTTTTATGGCGGTTTGTGTGAATTTACGGATAGGAGGGATGCCGCACTTTTTCAAGAACTCCTCGAACGCCTCTAGATCCGGCCTCGGGGTGGGTCACCATGTCCTGGCCTATTTACTGTGTGTCTCCTTGACCCTGAGAAGGAAGGACTGTATAATATTTTGATGAAACTGTTTACGCAAAATCAAAACTGAATTACCTGGCTTTCTTGTACGTTAGGACGAGAAAACACGTTAGAAAAGCAAGGAGGTGATCACCTGAACTTAAATGGGACAGACAGCTGGTCTGGAAACAACTCATACTTAAGGAGGTGGCATCATGGTGCGGAGGGTATTGGTAAGTCTGTTTTTGGGGATATTGCTCATCGGGATAGGTACCCTAGGCTGGGGGAAGGTCAAGATCGTTTTTTCCGACTGGCATCTAGTAGAGCCCCATTGGGAGAAGGCCCTCAAGGAAGCTATGGCAGAGTTCATGGCCCAAAACCCCGATATCGAAGTGGAGCTGGAGTACGTTTCCTATGGGGAGAAGGAGACTAAATACATCACTGCCATCGAAGCCGGGGTTGGGCCGGATGTGATGCACCTTGGGCCCATCGAGGTCTCCTTTGCCCAGTTCGCCTCGCGCGGCTACTTCCTCGACATCACCCCCTTCATTGAAGCCGAGGGGGCCGGCTTCCTAGACGCCTGGTATCCGACGGCGCTTGGGGCCGTTCAGTACAACGGCCGGTATTACGCCATGCCGGGCGACTTCATGTCCATGTTCCTGATGTGGAACAAGCGGCTGTTTGTCGAGGCTGGGTTGGACCCCTGCAAGCCGCCTGAGACATGGGATGAACTACTCGAATACGCCAAGGCTTTGACCCGTGATCGGGACGGGGATGGGCGCATCGACACCTGGGGCTTTGGCACCGTGGGAGCGGTAGACCCTGGCTTCCAACTCCGGTTCAGCCCGCTTCTTTTCAGCTTTGGAGCGGACTACCTAACTCCCGACTACAAGTGTGCTGCCTTGAACACACCTGAGGCAAAGGAGGCTTTCAAGTTCTGGGTGGGGCTCTACACCGAGCATGGCGTGATCCCACCTGGAGTCACCGACATGAACCCGGGGAAGGTGAGGGAACAGTTCGCTGCTGAAAAGGTGGCCATGATCCTCACCTCCGGGTGGGGCCCGCCCATCGTCGAAAGCATTCGCCCGGATGTGAACTGGGATAACATCCTGGGGTTCTCCCATGTGCCGGTGAAGGCGGGCACCGATCCCGAATATCGCACCACGGCTTGGCTGAGTTACTGGGCCATTAACCGAAATACTCGTCATCCCGAGGAGGCCTGGAGGCTGGTAAAGTTTATCACCAGTAAGGCTATGGAGGAGAAGTGGTTCCGGGACGCCAACGTCCTTTCCTCGCGCCGTGACGTGACCGAGGTCTACGAGCCCATCCTCTCCAGCCCCAGCGCCCGGGTGAACGCGAGCGAACTCGGCAAGGCCAAACTAGTGCCCCTCATCCCCGAGTGGCCCCAGATCATCGAGGCGGTGAATGTGGCGGTGCAGAAGGGCTTCATCGGCGAAGATCCCGACCGGGCTTTGCAGGAGGCCTACGATCTCATCAACGAGATCCTCGCTGGATACCGGAAGGCGGGAGAAACCTGCCCTTCCTATTGATGCAGAGCGGGGGCTGGTTAGTTGAAAAGGGGGCCAGCCCCCCCTTATTTTCTGGTCGGGTTTGAGTATGAGAAGGAGTCCTAGGGCGAGGCGCGGTTGGGGGCTTCGGGCCGACAAGAACCAAGGATATTGGTTCATCCTGCCTTGCTTTCTTCTCCTGGCCGGGGTGATGGGGTTCCCCACCGTGATGGCGATCCTGAATAGTTTCACCCCCATCTGGACTAAGGGTCTCCAGGGATTTACCCTGGATTACTACGCCCGCCTGCTTCACGATCACATTTTCTGGAATTCGATTCTTAAAACTCTGTATTTTGTAGGAGCTACGGTAGCTCTACATTTGGGGATAGGGTTTCTAGTGGCGTTGGCCTTAAATACGGAAATCCGCGCTCGACGGTTCTTCCGGGTAATGGCCATTTTGCCGTGGACTTTGCCCGACGTCATAGCTGGGCTTGTCTGGGCCTGGATGTACGATCCTTTAAGCGGGATAGTGAATGACTTCCTCCATAGGATAGGGCTGATTGCTTCCCCGGTGGAATGGCTTGCCAATCCTACCTTGGTTATGCCAAGTGTCATCATTGCCGATGCCTGGCGCGGCTATCCTTTTGTTATGCTCGTGCTTCTGGCCGGACTCCAGGCAATTCCCAAGCAGCTGTATGAGGCAGCAAAGGTTGATGGGGCGTCTTGGTTTCGGGAACTTTGGCACATTACCTTACCCAATTTAAAGAGGATGATCGTGATCGCTGCGATCCTGGACATCATCTGGCAGACCAGGAGGTTTGGGCTCATCTGGGTCATGACTCAGGGGGGACCAGCCCGGTCCACCGAGATCCTGTCAGTGCTCGCTTACAAAAACTATTTTAAGTTCTTCAATTTTGAATACGCGTCTGCCATGTCGGTGGCCATGGCCATCTTCCTACTGGTAGTCGGTCTTCCCTATGTGCGCATGATCGTGCGGAGGGCATGATGCGGCGAAAAAGCACACGGGCCTTAACCTACATGTTCTTAATCGCCATTCTGATCTTCAACATTATACCCTTCTACTGGATGATCGTGACCTCGTTCAAGACAGACGCGGAGGCCTACGCCATTCCCCCTACCTGGTGGCCAGTGAATCCCACCCTTTACGAAGGTTATGGAAAAGTCCTGATGTGGACTAATTTCCCCCGCCATTTCCTTAACAGTGTCATCGTCTCGCTGGGAGCCGCACTTCTGTCCACGCTTGTAGGCGCTTTCGCCGGCTACGGGTTCTCGAGGTTTCAGTTCAGGGGACGCACCTCCCTCATGGCAGTGCTATTAGCATCCCAAATGCTCCCCGGCGTACTTTTAGTGGGGCCTTATTTTAAGATGCTAGCTAGACTCGGCCTGTACAACACTTACCCCGGTTTGATACTGGCCTTTTGCACCCTCACCCTGCCGTTTAGTGCCTGGATGCTGAAGGGGTTCATCGACACTGTGCCACAAGAATTGGATGAGGCGGCGCTGATCGACGGCTGCTCCCGGGTGCATGCTTTCCTCCGGGTGGTTTTTCCTCTTATCACACCTGGTATGGTGGCCACCCTGATCTTTGCCTTCCTCCTGGCGTGGGGGGACCTCCTTTGGGTGCTCTGCCTTACTAGCACTGATTCGATGGCCACCGTGACCCTCGGGTTGAGCAGGCTTGTGACCCAATTCCGGGTGATCTGGCCCCAGCTCATGGCCGGCTCGGTCATCGCCGCATTCCCACCCATGCTTCTTTATCTCCTCCTCCAGAACTACCTTGTCAAGGGGCTGACCGGCGGGGCGGTGAAGGAGTAGTAGGAGGTGGTCGAGATGAAACTTACCGGGAAGGTAGCTTTGGTTACCGGTGCGGCTAGGGGGATCGGGAAGGCAATAGCCCTGGCTTTGGCGCGGGAAGGTTGTGACGTGGTGATCTCGGACATCGACCAGGAAAAGGCTCAGGCCACTGCCCGTGATATAGAAGACATGGGGAGGAAGGCCCTGGCCGTCCGCACCGATGTGTCCAAATTGGAGGACGTAAAGGCTCTGTTCGAAAAAACCATCGAGGTGTTCGGAAGGCTCGATATCTTGGTCAACAACGCCGGCATCATCCGTCGGGGGACCTTGGAGGACCATTCCGACTCCGACTGGGAACTGGTTATGGCAGTGAACCTCCGGGGCACCTACTACTGCTCCCGCGAGGCGGCGAGGATCATGAAGCGACAGGGCTCGGGGCGCATCATTAGCATCTCATCGGTGGCTGGGAAGGTAGGAGATATCACTTCCGCACCCAGTTACGGTCCCTCCAAGGGTGCGGTGAACGCGCTCACCAAATCTCTGGCCCGGGCGCTCGCCCCCTTTGGGATAACGGTGAACGCCGTAGCTCCCCATGCCATCGAGACCGAAATGAGCGCTGAGTGGTCGGAGGAAAGGCGCCGGGCAGTGATCTCTCAGATCCCACTGGGGAGGATGGGTAAACCCGAGGAGGTGGCGGCCGCAGTGGTCTTCCTGGCCTCGGAGGAGGCCGCCTTTATAACCGGGGAGATCCTGGACGTAAACGGCGGTTATCTGATGGACTGATTGCGCTGAATCAGGGGGGAGGAGAAGATGGATGACCTGAAGGAGAAGGTAGCGGTGATAACAGGCGGTGGAGGGGTGCTGTGCTCCACCATCGGGGAGGCACTGGCCCGGGACGGCGTGCGGGTGGTGCTGCTTGACATCGCTGAGAAGAAGGCAAAATCAGCTCTGGAGCGGGTGCGCAAGGCGGGCTCGGATGGCCTGGCCATAAAGACGGACGTCCTTTCCCGGGAGAGCTTGAAGGCAGCGGCTGAAGAGGTGATCTCCACCTTTGGAACAGTGGATTTCTTGATCAACGGGGCGGGGGGGAACCATCCAAAGGCGACCACGAGCGATGAGACATCCTTTTTCGAGCTCCCGGAGGAAGGGGTACGGTTTGTCCTCGACCTGAATTTCATGGGCACCTTCCTCGCGAGCCAGGTTTTCGGTAGGACCATGGCGGAGCAGGGGAGGGGAGTAATCCTCAACATCGCTTCCATGGCTTCGTTCCGGCCTCTCACCAGGACCCCTGCCTATTCCGCCGCCAAAGCCGCGGTGTCCAATTTCACCCAGTGGCTGGCGGTGCACATGGCGCAGGAGTACTCTCCCCGCATCCGTGTCGTCGCCATCGCGCCGGGCTTTTTCCTCACCGAACAGAACCGGTACCTGTTGCTCGATGAGCGGGGCGGGCTCACGGAGCGGGGTGAACAGATCATCTCCCACACCCCCATGGGGAGGTTTGGGAAGCCTGAGGACCTCATTGGTGCGGTGAAGTGGCTTCTGTCATCGATGGCTGATTTCGTGACCGGAGTGGTGATCCCCATCGACGGAGGGTTCTCAGCGTTTTCAGGGATCTAACGCTCCCGTTAAGAACTGGTCCTGCTCCGGGGTTCAAGAGGGGGCGCTGCCCCCGGTTCGGTTGGTAGTCTGGGACGCTCCGTACCAGGGTGGCGGTTAGCCCTGTTGAAAGCGGGCAGCGAGTTCCCGGTTCACCAGCCCGACTGGGAGGAGGCCGTTCAAGGCCCGGCCGATGTCCGCGGCGATTTTTCTCCTGAGTTCGATTTGGGATTCCTCAGAGTACCAAGCCACGTGAGGGGACAACAGCACTTGGGACATCTTGAGAAGAGGGTTTTCCGGGTTGGGCGGCTCCGGATCGGTCACGTCCAAGCACGCTCCGGCGATGCCGCCGCTCTCGAGGGCTTGGATGAGCGCCTCCTCGTCCACCACCCCGCCCCGGGAGGTGTTGATGAGACAAGCGGTGGGCTTCATCTTGGC
>CAZYDA010000054.1:0-6483 GCA_964645275.1 uncultured Dehalococcoidia bacterium
ATTCGATTTTTCTCCGGCTCCTTGATATCAGCGCCGCAGAGCATCAACAATTCCCGTGGCTCCTCCGTCATGCGCTCTCCCCGGGAAAGGCGACAGGAGTCTTGGTAAGTTACCTCTCGAGGAATTTTCTTCAGGGCTGAGGGCTCCTCCTTCAGCCGATCATAGATGACCTCCACCACGTGGTGGACGGAGAATTCAATCTTGCCAAGCACCTCGGGGTAAAAGTACTTGAAGCACTTGAGGCAGCCGTTACAGGGGACGAGGAGCTGCTTTATGCCCAATGACTTGAAGCGATCCACGTTCTTCTCAAAAAACTCGCCGGCGATATCCCTCCTCCCGGCCTCGTAGATGTAGGTTCCACAGCAGCCCTCATCCTCCAGAAGCATAAAGTCAATTCCCAGTTTCTTGAGGACGAGGTAGGTAGAGGTGGCCGCTTCCTTCACCAGGTAGGAGGGAAGGCAGCCAAGGTAGAGGAGGGTCTCCGATTCGTGGTGGGGAAACTCCTCCGGCAGCCATTCAAGGCGCCTTTTGGGGTCTCCATTTACCGAGTTTCCCAGCTTCAGAATCCCCTGGATGATCTCATCATGCCGTGGCAGGGGCCCGAAGCCCCGACGCACCAGTTCCTCCCTGGCCTGATGGACTACTTGAGTAACCTTTATCTCCTCAGGGCAGACGAACTCGCACTGTAGACACTTGGGGCAGTTGTAAAGGCTTTCTATCTGGCGAGGATTGGGACTCCCCCCCTCGAAGATGTATCCAGCGGTCTTCAGCCGCTCCAGAGGTGAGAATAGACGTTCACCGGTGGCTTGGTAGGTAGGGCAGGCATCCATGCAGGCCTCGCATTGGGTGCAGCGGGAAATCTCCTCCTTGGCAAACTGCATTTCCCCTCCTACAATTTTACTCGACGTCGGAGGGTCTCCTCCAAATTAAGTGGGATCACCTCCGGCCTGGAAGCCTCGTAGACCATCACCACCCTGGTCGGCAGTCCTTCGAACTCCCGCTTTATGCGGCTCATCTCCTCCGGGGGAAGCGGCTTTACGGGGCAGGGACGCAGCGGGGTATTGAGCTGAACCTCAAGGGGAGAAATTTCGGCCGCTAGCCGGGCCAAGTCTTCAGCGCGGCCTCTATTTTGCTCCATGAACATAAGCTGCAGGGCGAGCTTGCTGGGGTATTCCCGCCCGAAGAGCTTTATTCCTTCCAGGACTTCAGCCAAGGATATCCGGCCAGCGGGATGGTTGATGCGCTGAAACAGCTCCTCGTCCGGGGCATCCAGCTTAGCCACCACCAGGTCGGCCTGGGCCAGCTCCCGGCGTACATCAGCTCGGCTCATCAGGCTGGAGTTGGTGAGGATGGCCACGGGCAATCTCAGAATTTCCCGAACCAGTTCTATGGCCTGGCCCAGGTTGCTGGCCAGGGTGGGCTCGCCCATGCCGGAGAAGGTAACCCAATCAGCGGGCACCCCTCTCGCCGCATGTAGTTCCTGGGAGATCTTCTCCAGGGGGACAAATTCTCTGCGGTCGGTGATTCGATAGGTGGTCTTTCCGAGCTGGCAGTAAGTACAATTGAAGGAGCAGGTCTTGCCTGGAGTTGACAGGAGGTCAACCCCCAGCGAGCGGCCCAGCCTCCAGGAAGGAACCGGACCATAGATGATGGAATTCAGAATTCACCTCCCCAATTTATAATTTATTATGTCAAACAAGATTCCCCGCCAAACCGTTTCGCTCAAGGCCGAATATTTGAGAGCAATCCTTCATCGGGTTCCAGCAGTTGATGGCGCTTGAGATAATCTTTGAGCGCCTCCTTAAGCGTATCGGCCGCCAGGACAGCGCAATGGACACTTTCCTGCGGCAGGCTCCCCAAGGCTTGCAGAATATCATCCGAACTGATCTGCTGGGCTTCGGCGATGGTTTTTCCCCTGATCATTGTGGTAACCATGCTGCCAGAAGCGATGCTGGCTATGCAACCATCGGTCTGGAAGGCAGCGCTGGCAATCCTGCCGTCTTTGACTCTCAGATATATTTCCATGCTGTCCCCGCAGGAACCGGTGACCTTGGCAAATCCATCATGATCCGAGGGAGAGCCCAGGTTTCGGGGGTTCAGGAAGTGATTTATCACCTCGCCCGAGTAGGTCTCCTTCAGGTTCTGGATGACCTTCTGCTGGAGCTCCTCGAAATTCGGTATCCTGTCCTTGCTGATGCCGATACCTTCTAGAACCTGCTCGGCCCATTTCCTCAGGGAGCTCTCAGGGTCAAAGGACACTCATCCCACCTCCTCGGGGAAGAGCTTCGGCGCTAAGACCTTCCCGGGCTATCAGCCTTTTTATCTCTGCCCTCAGCCTTTCCCCATCTTCCTCGAAAAAGAGATGGCTCTGGCACCGGCAATCGCTTGAGCCAAAGTGAGGAATGAAGGAGAATCTTTCGGCCAAGGCCTGAGCTAGGGCGCATTCTAACCTCTGCTCACTGGGGAGAAGGATTACCTCCGAGATATCTGCCCAAGGCAGCAGGTAATCGATATGCCAGTGTAGCCCCTTGCCTTTGCGAAGATGCCGCCCCACCCTTGCCCTGAGTCCACCTAGCGCCGAACCCACGTAGGCATAGAAGCCGGCAGGGAAATCAAGAACCCCCAGCTTGCCAATGGCGAGTCTCTCCTCCTTCGGCAGCTCCAGCAATAAGATATAGCTACCCTTCATCAAAGGCCTCGATGACCGCCTTGCAGAAAGCTTCATCCTCCTCCGGCGCTCCGCCGCAGACGCCAACAGCCCCAATGACCTGACCGTCCTTCCAGATCGGCAAGCCTCCGGGGATGTTGGTTAGGCGGTCATTCCAGTTCTGGGCGTTCAGGCCAGTGCCGAAGCGAGTAACCTCCGAGCTGGGCAGCCTGAAGGTGGCAGCAGTCCAGGCCTTATCTCTGGCGATGTCGGCAGTGGGAGCAGGGGCTTCATCCATACGATGAAGGGCCACCAGCCAGCCATTCTCGTCTACCACAGCGATGCTGCAGGGCCTGTTCCTCTCCCTTGCCTTGGCAAGGGCAATTGAGAGCAGCTTCTTAGCCAGCTCTAAGGTCATCACGTCTTTTACTCGTAGAGGGCGGTGATCCCCGCCTGGCTGACCGAGGTATCGCTGATGTCTCCCACTCCTGAGGGAACGCCGCTGCAGCCGATGGCGCCGATGACCTCGCCTTCTTCATTGGTCACCGGAATGCCCCCCGGGATGAAGCAGAGCCGTCCCTTCCCCCTTCCGATCATCCCAAAGGCATGGTCTCCTAGAAGCTGTCCTATGTTACGCGGATCGAGCCAGCGAGAGCCCAGCAGGGTGGGCGTCTTGAAGGCCACCGCTGTCCAGGCCTTCTCAATGGCAATGTCGGTGGTGGCCATGCCCGCACCATCCATGCGGTGGACGGCGAGAAGGGCACCGGACTTGTCCACCACGGCTATACTGCAGGGAACTTGTGCGATATCCCTGGCCCAGCGTTCAGCAGCTTCCAGCATCTTCAGGGCCATCTCCAGCGTCAGATTGTTCATCACGCCTCCGCATAAGGCTAGGAGGGTAAATCACCGGTGGCGATCAGGTTGGCACCGGTATCCAGCAGATTGGAATGAAGCACCTGTCCGGACTTGATTGGTGGCCTGACCTTCATCTTGACCAGGACCCTGGCTGCCTCCTTAAGACGGGTTTTAGGTATCGGCTTATCGGTCCTCACGGGAAGTAGCGGCTGGGAACCTCCCTCTGCAGGAACAGTGGAAGTGAAAATCCGCACCGGATGGTGGTACTCTTCTAAGACATAGCGGCGTCCCTGCTTGCATCTGCACCCCGAGAGCTTCACCACCTCTCCCCGCTCATCTATCTCGAGCTGGGCCTGGCAGCCCAGCGGGCAACCGATGCAGATGACTCGTTCGATCATCGCCCTGTCCTCTCACATTCTATCACGATTTCCTTGGCGTCTTCCGGAAGCTGAGCCAGCTTCTCTCCAGGGATCTCTATCTTGAGCATCTCGCTGGGCTTTACTACTCTAAGCTTCTGGCTAAGAAGATCTCCTATCTTTAGGCGGACCTTCTCCTCCATCTCTTTTACTCGCAGATAGAGCGTGAAGTCCTCACGGGCACTGATAACCTGAGGCACGATGTAGCGGATGTTCCGACCGGGTTTAAGTTTGATCCTTCTCTCTCCCTTGCTCTTCTCTCCTCGAGCAAACTGAGCAGCTCCAACTCCAGCTATTTCAGCTTCCCAGGAGACGTTGTCCACCAGGTCATGAACGTGAACCACATTGCCACCAGCGAAGATGCCCGGGACAGTGGTCTCCCTCCGCTCATCCACCAGAGGTCCTCCGGTGAGGGGGTCAAGCTCCACACCTGCCAGGCGAGAGAGCTCATTCTCTGGGATGAGGCCCACCGAGAGAAGCAGAGTGTCACATTCCATTTCCTTCTCAGTGCCGGGGATGGGCCTCTTATCCTCATCTACCTGGGCGATTGTCACTCCCTCTACCCGTTGTTCACCGTGTATCTTGGTGACCGTGTGCCCCAGCAGGAGAGGAATTTGGAAATCGTGCAGGCACTGGACTTCGTTTCTGATCAAACCCCCGACGTAGGGCAGTATCTCCACCACTGCTCTTACTTCGGCCCCCTCCAGGGTGAGGCGGCGAGCCATGATGAGGCCTACATCTCCCGATCCCAGGATGACGATCTCCCTTCCAGGAAGGAATCCCTCCACGTTGACCAGCCTCTGGGCTGTCCCAGCGGTGAATATGCCTGCAGGTCGGGTGCCGGGGATGCTTAGCTGCCCACGGCTGCGCTCCCGACAGCCCATGGCCAAGACGATGGATCTAGCCCGCAGCTTAAGGTGTCCCTGATGTGAGCTGAAGGCCGTTAGCTCCCGGTCGGGGGAGATCCGGGTGACCATGGTCTCCAGCAGCACTTGAATTCCCAGGTCTCCGATCTTTTCAGCGAAGCGGTGAGCATATTCTGGCCCGGTGAGGTCTTCTCCGAAGTAAAATAAACCGAAGCCGTTGTGAATGCATTGATGCAGGAGGCCACCGAGCTGTTCCTGACGCTCTAATATGATGACGCTCTCGGCCCCCTCCTCTTTGGCCTTAATGGCGGCAGCCATCCCGGCCGGTCCCGAACCGATAACGGCTACGTCTACTTCTGAGGGCCTCAAGGGCAAACCTCCAGCAGCTCCTTGGCCTTGTAGAGCAGAAGTTTTGAGCCTTTGCCTTTTTTAGTTATCGCTTGCTCAGGGGTTCCGAGCTCTCTGGAGAGTATCTTCACCACCCGGGGAGTGCAGAATCCTCCCTGGCAGCGGCCCATCCCGGCTCGGGTTCTGAATTTGATGCCATCCAGGGTGGTAGCTCCTCGACGGATGGCCTCAATTATTTCCCCCTCGGTCACTGTCTCACAGCGACAGACCACGTGACCGTAACGGGGGTCCTCTGCCACCAGCTTTCTTTGCTCTTGTTCAGGAAGCTCGCTGAAGGCTGGCGGGGCCTTCCGGTAGGGATTAAAGCCAGGGTCTTCCTCCAATCTCAGTCCTTCCTGCTGAAGCAGCTTCAGCACCTCTCTGGCAGTGGCCGGGGCAGCGCTCACCCCCGGGTAGCCGATGGAGACGTTTATGAACCGGGGCATCCTCCGGGAGGGGCGGACCACGCATTCGTGCCAGCCAAGTTCCCAGTGGCGAAACATGAGAAAGCCGGCGAAGGAATTGATGATGTCCCTCTCTGAGATATCAGGCACTATCCTCCGAGCATTGCGCAGGGCAATTTCAGACATCCTTCTGGTGGTTGAGTGATCTCCCCTTCGAGCTGGCTGCATGGTAGTGCCGAAAAAAAAGTTTCCATAAACGCTGGGAGTTACGATGTTCATCTGCCCCGGAGCCTCTGGGCGAGTATGTATCTCGTGGTTCACCATCCCACCCAGATTCTTGTCCAGGATGCCCACGTACCCTTTGATGGGATAGAGCACGAAATCATCAGCATTGACCAGGCGGGCGATCTTGTCCATCGAGGTTCCTGCTGCGTTGACGATGAAGCGAGTCTTAATTAGGCCCTGGCTAGTTTGAACTTCGATATGGTTTGGCTTTGGAGAGAGGCTCAGAACCTCAGTTTCACGCCTGACCTTGACCCCGTTTTGGGCCGCGTTCTCCACCAGGGCAATGGTAAGCCTGACCGGGTCAACTATGGCGATGTTGGGGTCATAAAGTGCACCGATGGCCTCCTTGGTTACGTTGGGCTCCATTTGGCGAAGGGTTTGCTGGTCCAAGAACTCGTGCGTGGTTATGCCAACCTTTTCAGCCCTTGTCTTCAGCTTGCGGTATTTGGCCAGCTCCTCATTATTATGGATGAGGGTAAGCTCACCTATTCGTCTGAAGGGAACATCAAGCTCCCGGCAAAGTGGCTCCATTAGGGGGATGCTCTCCCAGACGAGCTTGCTGCGGTGATACTCCGGGCGGAACTCCAGGGCATCGGCGCCCTGACAGACAATACACATGTTGG
>CAZYDA010000055.1:0-6391 GCA_964645275.1 uncultured Dehalococcoidia bacterium
TCGATCTCCCGCATCTGCTCGGCTGAGACTATCTTCATCGTCCCTCCCCTATCACTGAGGCCATGGCCTCGGTTTTGGAATGAGTTAAACTTATGACAAACCTCTCTATCCCCAGCTTTTTCGCCTTGGCCTCGGCCCGCCCTGAGAGCGAAACCTGTGGCTCTCCCGACTCGGTGTGCAGGATCTCGATCTCCCTCCAGGAAATTCCTCCCCCAAGCGCCTTCATCACTGCCTCCTTCCCAGCAAAGCGGGAGGCAAGCTGGGGCAAGCGGCCCTTACAAAGCTCTTGCTCGGCCGGGGTGTAGACTCGACTTAAGAAACGATCCCCAAAACGGTCTATCGCCCGCCTAATTCGTTCTAACTCCACTACATCCAGGCCATGCACCAGCACGACTAAACCTGCGCCGGGTTAAATTTGTTCATCGCTGTCTCCAAGCCTTCCGAGATGAAGCAGTAGACGGCTTGGGCTGAAAGGGACAGCATCTCGGAAAGCTTCTCCCTCTCCGCAGGGGAAAATTTCCCCAGCACATACTCTGGGGTCCGGAGATTACCGGGGTGGTCCTCCAGTGGTGCGATGCCAATGCGCAGCCGGGGAAATTCCTCATTCCCTAGGTGGGCAATAATTGACCTCATTCCGTTATGTCCCCCGGATCCCCCACGGGCGCGAAGACGAATTCTCCCCAGGGGCAGATCTAGATCATCGTAGACGACGAGCAGGTTTCTCAGTGGAATTCCGAATCGGCGCACCAGCTTCCCCACCACTTCCCCACTCAGGTTAATGAATACACGGGGCTTAGCCAGGACGACCTCCTCTTCCTCTACCCTCCCCAAGGCTATCCGGGCCCGGCAGACCTGCCGCTCAAACTTAATCCCTCGCTGACGAGCGAAGAGGTTCAGGCAATCAAATCCTACATTATGTCGAGAACCTACAAACCTCTTCCCTGGGTTTCCCAGTCCCACTATCAACTTCATCTGAAGTCATTTTACCACAAACGAAGTGGTTGTAGACCCGACAGGGTCTCCTCCCATCCCCCTGCAACTGTGCTATACTTTATATTAGACCCCGGGGGGTGGGAGAATGTCGGATGAACTGGAGGTGGTAAGGCAGCGGATTGAAAAGCTTCGTGAGCTTATAAATTACCATAACTGGCGCTATTACGTACTTGACAGCCCGGAGATAAGCGATGCCGAATATGACTCCCTGATGCGGGAGCTGAGGGAGCTGGAGGAGAAGTACCCTCAGTTCATCACCCCAGATTCACCCACTCAGAGAGTGGGTGCTGCTCCGGTAGAGGAGTTTGGGGTGGTGGAACATCGGGTTCCGCTGCTCAGCCTGGGCAACGCCTTTAACTTCGAGGAACTCTCCGCCTGGTACAATCGGATAAACCGTCTCCTAGGAGGCGAGAGATTTGATCTCGTCTGCGAGCTGAAGATGGACGGGCTGGCGGTAGCCCTGACCTACGTTGACGGCCTGCTGGCCACCGGAGCCACGCGGGGGGATGGCTGGCGCGGGGAGGATGTTACCCAGAATCTGAAGACCATCCGCAGCATTCCCCTGCGCGTTCCCCCGGAGGCACCACCCCGGTTCGAGGTTCGAGGTGAGGTCTACCTCTCGAAGGAAGGCTTCAGGAGGGTAAATGAAGAGCGGGAGAGGGAAGGGCAACCTCTGTTCGCCAACCCCCGCAACGCGGCTGCTGGTTCTGTAAGGCAGCTCGACTCCCGCGTGACTGCCAGACGTCCCTTGGATATCTACATCTACGGGCTAGGGTATGCGGAAGGGAAGGAGACCCCACCAACTCATTGGGAGACCCTGGAGTACCTGAAGACTCTGGGCTTTAAGGTAAATCCCCATAATCAACTGGTGAGGGATATAAAGGAGGCCGAGGAATACTACCAGCACTGGGTGGAGAGGAGGGAGAAGCTACCCTATGAGGCCGATGGCGTGGTGGTAAAGGTGAACCAGATAGCCCTTCAGGAGAGGCTGGGGGTGGTGGGGCGAGAGCCTCGCTGGGCCATAGCCTACAAGTTCCCGGCGGCTCAGGCGACAACTAGGCTCATAGACATTGGGATAAGCGTCGGCCGCACCGGCACCCTTAACCCCTACGCCATTCTGGAGCCAGTTCAGGTAGGCGGGGCAGTGGTGAAGCGCGCTGCCCTCCATAATGAGGAGGATATCCATCGTAAGGACATTCGGATTGGCGATACGGTTATAGTGCAGCGCGCTGGTGAGGTCATCCCTGAGGTCGTGGGACCAATTAAGGAACTCAGGACTGGAGAGGAGAAGGTCTTCTCCATGAGAGAGAAGGCCTGGGAGCTTTACCAGAAGAGCTCCCACATTGAGGGAGCACCGCCAGATTATACCATCTGTCCCGTCTGCGGAGCCGAGGCGATAAAGCCCGAGGATGAAGCGATGTATCGCTGTACCAACGCCGCCTGTCCAGCTCAGCTGTTGGAACATCTAAAGCACTTCGTCTCCCGCGAAGCCATGGATATTGATGGTGTAGGGGAAAAGCTCTGCGAGGCTCTGATTCGGGAGGGTCTGGTAAAAGACGTGGCCGACCTCTATTACCTGAAGAGGGAACAGCTCGCAGCGCTGGAGCGCATGGGGGAGAAAAGTGCCTCCAACGTCATCAACTCCATTGAGAAGAGTAAGAGCAGGCCTCTCTCGAGGGTGATCTTTGCCCTGGGCATCAGACACGTAGGGTCGGAGACTGCCGACCTCCTAGTCCAGCACTTCGATAGCCTAGATAAGCTGGTCCGGGCCAGCCGGGAGGAGCTCATGGCCATCCCCACCATTGGGCCCAAGGTGGCTGACAGCATCGTGGCCTTCTTTCGCCAGGAATCTAACCTGAAGATCATTGAAAAGCTGAGGAAGTCCGGGGTAAAATTAGAAGTTGAAGCAGCTCCCAGAGAGCTCCCACTCGCCGGGATGGAGTTTGTCCTGACCGGGAAGCTGGAAACGTTTACCCGCGCTGAGGCCGAAGCCAAGATCAAGGAGTTCGGTGGCACGGTGGGAAGCTCAGTCACCCGGAAGACGACTTATTTGGTGGTCGGTGCTGATCCTGGTTCCAAGCTGGAAAGGGCCAAAGCTTTAGGCACCAAAACCCTTAACGAGGAGGAATTCCTTAAGCTGCTCGGAGAGTTTTCCGCCCATAACTGGACAGAGTAGATAAATAGGAGGTGCGAAGATGAAAAGGGCACTGGTGGCTTGCCTCCTCATCATGATCCTGCTCGCCTTTGCTGGTCTGATCCCTCATAAGACGGCAGCACAGGGGCCACAGAGGAGCTTCTCCATCCAACCCGAGTACACTCACCTGGCAGTGGGCTCTGGCGAGGAGGTAAAGTTCGACGTGGACATCGTGAACCAGGGTCAACAGGCAGAGGAGATTGACCTCTCCCTCACCGGCCCCAAGGGCTGGGAAGCCCGGATAAGCAAGTGGGGGGAGTCCTTTGAGGTGCAAGGCGTGCTAGTTAATGCAGGGAAGAAAACTACCCTGCAACTTCGCATTACGCCTCCAGAGAACGCCAGCGAAGGCGATTATAAGTTCCTTCTGAGTGGAGTCACCAGGGATGGCAAGCTCCAGAAGTCCGTTGAGATCATAATCACCCTTAAGCCGCAAACCGTCAAGCACGAGGCTGGTGGAGTAAAGCTGGCAACGGACTATCCCTCGATCAAGAACCCTGCGGGGAAGAACTTCGAGTTCGACATTCAGATAGAGAATAAGGTGGACAAGGAGCGTGTCTTTGACCTCCTAGCCTCGATCCCTGCAGGATGGGATGCCTACTGTACCCCCAGATGGGAGAGGGAGAAGAAGATATCCTCTATAAAGGTGGGAGGGAAAAGCTCTGAATGGGTTAAGCTAACCCTCACCCCGCCAGCAGATGCTTCCAAGGGCGAATACCCCATAAAATTTGGGGTTCGCTCGGATGGAGAAGAAAGTACCATTGACCTCAAAGCCATAATCATCGGAACCTACGAGCTGAAGTTAGGCACCGAGGCTGAAGTTCTGGGAACGGGCGAAACGCGAAACATCAAGGCTACCGCAGGCCGGGAGAAGCACTTCACTCTCTACTTGTGGAACGAGGGCACCGCTCCGATCTCGGACATAGATTTCTTCGCCAGCAAGCCAGCCGATTGGGATGTATCCTTTGAGCCGAAGAGCCTGCCATCTCTGCTACCTCTAACCAGCACGCACAAGCCAGAGACGGTGGACGTGACCATCAAGCCGAAGGCTAAGGCCATTCCTGGAGACTACATGGTCACCCTGACTGCTTCCGGGAAAGAGGCCCGAGGACAAATGGAGCTTCGGGTAACAGTGACCACTCCCATGACCTGGGGCTGGGCCGGAATTGCCATTGTGGTGGTGGTCATAGCTGCCTTGATCGGCATATTCGTGCGCCTGGGGAGGAGGTAGGATGGGCCTCATAGTGGAGACGAGGAATCTCTGCAAATATTATAACGGGGTTAAGGCAGTGGATAACCTGAACCTCCAGGTCAACCAGGGTGAGATTTACGGCTTTCTCGGACCTAATGGCGCTGGGAAGACCACCACCATCCTGATGCTTCTGGGCCTCACCGAACCCACCTCGGGCGAGGTGCGCGTTCACGGCTATAACTCCACTAGAGAGCCATTGAAGGTTAAGCGACTCACCGGCTACCTCCCGGAGAGCGTGGGCTTCTACGAGGACCTGACAGCCAGGGAAAACCTGAGGTACATTGCCCGATTAAATGGCATTCCGGACAGGAAATCAAACCGCCTCATCGAGCAGGTATTGGAAAGGGTGGGCCTCCTGGAGGTGGCAGATTGGGAAGTGCGGAAGTTCTCCCGGGGAATGAAACAGCGACTGGGAATAGCCGATGTGCTGATCAAGGACCCGGTGTTCGTCATCCTAGATGAACCAACCACAGGAATAGATCCCGAGGGCGCCAGCCAGATCCTGGAGCTCATTGCTAGGATGAGCCGGGAGCAGGGCATGACCGTTCTTCTCTCCTCGCACCTCCTCCACCAGGTGCAAAGAATCTGCGACCGGGTCGGCATAATCAACCAGGGGAGGCTGGTGGCCGAGGGCTCGGTAGATAAATTGGGCCTGGAGGTGATCGGCAAGGGTAAGGTAATGCTGGAGGTGCGGGTATCCAGGCTAACCCCTGAGCTTCTAAAGTCCCTTAAACAGATAGATGGGGTAAGCGAGGTGGACTCCTCAGGTAACCTCCTGCGTCTCCGGTGTTCTCGGGATCTGCGAGCTGAGGTGTCGCGAAAGGTTATGGAGAGCGGCAGCGAGCTCCTCGAGCTAAGAGGCCGAGATTATAGCCTGGAAGAGATCTACCTCAGATACTTTCAAGGAGAGTAACTCAAATGCCTGGACTGGAAGTCGTTTTCTGGAAGGAGCTAGCAGACTACTTTGGGAGTCGGAGATTCATCATCCTCTTTCTCCTCATCTGCATCATTGGCACCGTGAGCATCTACACCGCCGGGCAGACCATTGCCGAGGAGCTGGCTCGGTCTCCTACCGAATTCACCTTCCTCAAGCTTTTCACCTCCCAAGGCAAGGGGCTTCCCTCCTTCATCTCCCTGCTCAGTGTCCTGGGACCGTTGATCGGGATCATCCTGGGGTTTGATGCAGTTAACAGCGAGTATTCGCGCGGGACCATAAGCCGGGTTCTAGCCCAGCCGCTTTTCCGTGACTCTTGGATCAATGGCAAGTTTCTCGCCGGCCTCGTGACTATCGCCATCATGCTGGCAAGCATAATTTTGATAATCTTTGGGCTAGGACTTCGCATGCTCGGCTTCGGCCCTGCAGGAGGAGAGCTCTCCCGAATAGGCATTTTCTTCGGGGTAAGCGTGATCTATGTTGGTTTCTGGCTGAGCTTAGGCATTCTCTTCTCTGTCATCTTCCGACAGACGACCAGCTCTGCTCTGGCCTCCATAGCCGTGTGGATGTTCTTCGCCTTCTTCCTTTACATGTTGGCTGGCCTCATCGCTGATCAGATGGCCCCCATTGGCCCTGAGGCTAGTGCAGCGCTTTGGGCCAAACATGAGCATATAAAGGACTTGATCATGCGAATCTCACCTACCACTCTCTTTGGCGAGGCCACTAGTGCCATACTTGTCCCCAGCTTCCGGGGCCTGGGTTTAGTGGCCCTACTGTCCGAAAGGCAGATTCCCACCAATCCGCTGTCCCTGGGTCAGAGCCTGCTGATCGTCTGGCCACAAATGGTGAGCCTGATAGCGCTGACGGTCATTTGCTTCGCCATCTCCTATATTATATTCATGCGGCAGGAAATAAGATCCTGAGTTAAGAGGGCTGGGTGACATATCCAGTGATTCAAATGATCAGCACAAGTCATTGACAAAAATAGTTTAAATGTGGTATTCTAGTAAATTGATGTTGC
>CAZYDA010000056.1:0-6246 GCA_964645275.1 uncultured Dehalococcoidia bacterium
CCCGCGACCACCTGCTTGGAAGGCAGGAACTCTACCGCTGAGTTACTCCCGCTCTAGAAAATTATAGTAAAAATCCTGCCGGCTCTACAATCCCCCAGCGAACACCTTCTCCGGATGCCACATTTCTTTATCTGGGTGGAAGCGAAGGATGGCGAGTAGCTTTCCATCGGAGGAATAGGCCCGGCAAAGCTCGCCCCTCACATCAGGTAGGGTTACGGATCGACCGTTAAGTATGGCTTTGCCATCTGACTCACCGACTATGATGGCATCCAGATGAGAAAGCGCTATATCAATCGGGTGCAGGTAAGTTTGCCAGCACCCCTGGCGAAAGGCTTCCTCGAGTTTCTCCGGCGAGACCGCCTCCTCGATCCTGAAGGGGCCACTTTGAAGGCGCACCAGCTTTCTCAAATGGGCTCCGCACCCCAGAGCCTGCCCCAGGTCATGAGCCAGGGAGCGGATGTAAGTTCCCTTTCCACACTCTATCAGCATCTCGAGATAGGCTTTCTCCCACCGGAGAACCTTGAGGTGAAATATCTGCGCCTTTCGAGGCTTTTGAGGAACCTTGGCCCCAGCCCGGGCAAGTTTATATAGTGGCTGACCATGGTATTTTACCGCACTGTAAGGTGGGGGAACCTGCTTGATCTCTCCTTTGAAGTGATTGAGGGCCTCCTCTATTTGCTCTAGGGTGAGGCGAGAAGTATCCCCCTGCCGGGTTACTTCTCCGGTAGCGTCATAGGTGGTGGTCTCCGTACCCAGCTCTATTTCAGCCTGGTAGACCTTCCGGGATGAGTTTAGAAACTCCACCACCCGGGTTCCCTGTCCCAGGCAGATGGGCAATACCCCAGTGGCCTCGGGGTCTAGGGTGCCCGCGTGCCCCACCCTCCTTTCCCCAGCAAGGCGGCGCACCAACGAAACCATCTGGAAGGAGGTCTTCCCCGGAGGTTTGTTGAGGTTTATGATGCCGCTGAGCTTCAAGGTAAGTTTTTATAAGGGTGGGTTTTCATGGGCTAACTTTTCCATCAGGTGGAGCAGGTGGCTACCGCGCTCGATGGAGTTATCCCGCTGAAAGCGCAACTCAGGGATATAGCGCAGGGAGAGTCGCTCACCCAGCTTCTGACGAAGGAATCTGGAGGCAGAGATGAGTCCCGCAAGGGTTTGTTCCCTTTCCTCCTCGCTGCCCAGGATGCTGATGAACACCTTAGCCTGCCGGAGGTCAGCGGAGACCTCCACCTCGGTGATGCTGATGATGCCCTTAAGCCTGGGATCGTTAACCTCACGAGTAAGTAGCTCGCTGAGCTCTCGCTGTATCAGGTGGTTAATTTGTCTCATGCGCCGGCTCATTTCCTCTCCTTTCGGTAGAACTCAATGAGATCACCAACTTGAAACTCGGAAAACCCCTCGAGGCCGATACCACATTCAGTGCCGGCGGGCATTTCGGACACGTTGTCCTTAAAATGTTTCAAGCTGTTAATCACTGAGTCATGAATCACCTCACCATGACGAATAACCCTGGCCTGAGCTCCGCGAACAGCCTTGCCCTCAAGGATATATACCCCCGCCACCTTTCCGCCCCTTATTGGAAATACAGCCCGAACCTCAGCTCGTCCCTCGGGGACCTCCATATAGGTGGGCTCAAGCAACCCAGAGAGGGCTTTCTGAACATCATCGAGCAGTTCGTAGATCACCCGGTAGCGGCGGATCTCGACCCCCTCCTGCTCAGCCAGCTTTTTGGCTCCTGGCTCCACTCGGGTATTGAAACCTACAATGACCGCCTGGGAAGCCAAGGCGAGCATGACGTCGTTCTCGGTGATTCCCCCGATGCCAGCGTGGATCATCCTCACCCTGACGTTCCCCACCTCAAGATGCTCCAGGGAATCCCGAATGGCTTCCACACTTCCTTGGGTATCGGCCTTGAGGATGAGATTTAGTCCCTTGGCCTCACCACTCCTGACCTGAACGGAGACCTCGCTCAAGGTGGTGGCTCTAGTTTGGAGCAATTCCTGCTCCCTCAGTCCCTTCTCCACCATGTCCTTGGCCTCTTTCTCGCTGGAGACCACGGTGAAGGAATCACCGGCCTGAGGGATGCTGGCAAGTCCGAGGAGCTCTGCCGGGGCGGAGGGACCGGCTTCCTTGAGACGCTTTCCGTTCTCATCAAACATGGCTCTTATCTTGCCCCAGCAGGTGTCGCCCACTACCACAACATCCCCCACCCGCAGGGTACCATCCTGAACTATGACCGTAGCTAGAGGTCCTCGGCTTGGGTCCAGCTTCGATTCAATTACCACTCCCCTTGCAGGCGCATCAGGATTGGCCTTAAGCTCGGCCATCTCCGCCACCAGGAGGAGACTTTCCAGAAGATCAGGAATGCCCTGGCCGGTCTTGGCCGAGACGGCCACACAGACCGTGTCACCACCCCACTCCTCGACTAGCACCCCATTCTCAGCCAGTTGCCTCTTAGCCTTTTCGGGATCGGCATCGGCCTTATCGACCTTGTTAATGGCTACCACCAGGGGAACATCAGCAGCTCGGGCGTGGTTGATGGCCTCAATCGTTTGTGGCATAACACCGTCGTCAGCTGCCACCACCAGCACGGCTATATCCGTCACCCTGGCCCCTCTAGCCCTCAAAGCGGTGAAGGCCTCATGTCCGGGGGTATCAATGAAGGTAAGCTTCTGTCCCTGGAACTCCACCTGATAGGCCCCGATGTGCTGAGTGATGGCACCAGGTTCCGAAGCGACCAGGTTGCTCTTCCGAATATAGTCCAGCAGGCTCGTCTTGCCGTGGTCAACGTGGCCCAATATGGTGATCACCGGCGGCCGCGGTTTCTGAGTAGCAGCCCCTTCCTTGGAGAGCGGGCGCTCCACCATTTCCCTCTCCGGCGGCTTAAGCTGGGTCTCATACCCGTAAACCTTAGCCGCGCTGGCAGCTACCTCATAATCGATCACTTGGTTTAGACTGGCCATAACCCCCTGGCGCATGAGCTGTTTGATGAGGTTAATGGGACTGATTCCCAGAAGGTCAGCGAGCTGTTTTACCGTTAACGCTCGAGGGAGCATTACGGTTTTGGAGGCCTTTTGATTACTCACTTCGTTTCCTTCTCTTGGTCTGCGACCACTTCGCTACTGTTCGGGGGAAATTCCTCGCTGTAGGTCCAGAGCCTGGTTCGGACCTCTGGGGAAATTTCGGTTTTCAAGGCCCAGGCCAGCCGATTCTTTCGATCCCTCCGCAGGGCCCTCTCCCAGCAGGTCCTTGAGCGACATAGATAAGCACCGCGACCACTTTTCTTCCCCTTGAGATCTACCTCAATGCTGCCGTCGGGGGTTCGCACGATGCGAACCAGTTGCCACTTGGCTGACTTCTTACCACAGGCGATGCAGGTGCGTTCAGGAACATGTCCCTTATCTTGAGGCATTTCTAAAACTCGGTGCCCACAAGAGTCTCGGGATTTTTGTGTAGAGGTTATAACTCCTCGTACTCTTCCTCCTCCAGCAGAATCCTCCTGGGCTTGCCTTTCTTCTTAGCTTTAGCTCCCTCCCTTTCCTTCTTCTTTTCCTTGGAGGGGCGAGCTATCTCCGGGAGGATATCCTCAGCAAAGCGGATGGCGGACTTACCCGTGGGCACTTCCTCCCGAACCTCCTCCACGGTAACCTCCACCTCCGGGAGAGCTTCCTCCTCCGCCTCTCGACGAAGTTCCTCCTCCGCCTGGCGGGCAGCCTCCTCCGCCTGACGAGCTGCCTCTTCCTGTTCGAAGAGGCTCTGGCTCTTGATGTCAATCTTCCAGCCGGTGAGCTTGGCTGCCAGGCGGGCGTTCTGCCCTTCGCGTCCAATGGCCAGAGAAAGCTGATTATCGGGCACGATCACCAGGGCGGAGCCCTCCTCCAGATTCAGCTCCACCCGGCTCACCCGAGCGGGGCTCAGGGCATTGGCCACGAGGATTCGGGGATCAGGATGCCAGCGGATGACGTCTATCTTCTCACCCTGCAGTTCGTTAACTATATTCTGAATCCTAACACCCCGAAGTCCAATGCAGGAGCCCACCGGGTCAACCCCCTCTTGGCGCTCCATCACCGCCACCTTGCTCCGGGAGCCGGGGTCACGAGCGATTCCCTTTATCTCTACCGCGCCATCGGCGATCTCAGGTATTTCCAGTTCAAAAAGACGGCGCACTAGGTTTGGATGGGTTCTTGAGAGGATAAGCTGTGGGCCCCTGTTGGTATGACTCGCCTCCAGCAGATAAAAGCGGAGTCTCTGACCCACACGGTAATGCTCCGTCCTGACCTGCTCCGCCGGTGGCAATATTCCCTCCGCCCTTCCCAGATCCACCACTATCTGGCGGGCCTCTATTCGTGAGACCACGCCGCTCAAGATCTCCCCTTCTCGGCTGGCAAACTCGCCGGAGATAAACTCCTGTTCCGCCTCCCGAAGTCGCTGTATGACTATCTGCTTGGCTGTCTGGGCCACTATCCGGCCAGTGCCAGGGGGCTTAATCTCCAGGCTGATAACTTCCCCGAGCTCGGCATCCTTCCTGATCTGGCGAGCTTCACCGAGCGAGATCTCGCGGAAGGGATCGCTTACCGAGTCCACCACTGTCTTGCGAGCGTAGAACTTTATATCTCCGCTTGAGGGGATAATGGTCACCGTGAAGTCGTGCTTTCCTAGGAAGCTATCCTTACGATAGGTGGACTGCAGGGCCTGCTCTACTGCCCTGAAGACCACCTCTTTAGGCAGGTTTCTTTCAGCCGCTAGCTGCGTCACAGCGAGCACGATCTCATTCTTCATCTCGCTGCCTCCTTCGCCCGCTAACTAAAAAAGTGGGCCAGCTACCCACTTCATTCTAATATTAGCATGCCCTCAAATAAAATGCAACCAAGCTTTTATGTCAAGTCAGTGCTAGCTGCCTGTTGAACATTGAGACTTGACTTTTGGCTCGAAAGCGGTGTAAGCTAAATACAAGCGAAGCCAAACCATCTACGTCGAAAGGAGGGCAAATGGAGGCTTATTGCTTCAAGTGTAGAGCAAAGAGGGAAATAAAGAATCCGCAGAAGGTAACTCTAAAGAATGGAAAGCCAGCTACGAAGGGTGTCTGTGCTGTTTGTGGCACCACAGTGTATCGCATCGGCAAGGCCTAAAATTCAATCCCTTCCTGAAGAGGGACTAGCTTTCCTGTCTCCAGGGTAGGCAAAGATGCCTGCTCAGTTAGGTGGGCAGGATTGCAGTACCGATAACCTCTTTAAGACGAATAGGTGGTTTCACTGCGACGGGTGGATCCTGGCCGCAGGTGAGATTGTTAGTTCTTTCTCCTTTGCCTCCCTGGGTTAATCCTGCTTTTTAGAGTCCCCATTTTGATGAGCAACTAAAGTTGAAGAAGCTGGCTTCTTAAGGAAAGGAGGTGAGTTGTGGGCAAGATCAAGGTAGCCATAATTGGAGTCGGTAACTGTGCCTCCTCCTTGGTCCAGGGGGTGTATTACTATGCCAATGCTGATGAGAACGACTTCGTCCCTGGGTTGATGCACGTTAACTTGGGCGGTTACCATATAAGAGACATTGAATTCGTCGCCGCCTTCGATGTGGACCAGAACAAAGTGGGCAAGGACCTCTCGGAGGCCATCTTCACTCCGCCGAACAACACTTTCAAATTCTGCGATGTGCCACCGACCGGGGTAGAGGTAAAGCGAGGCATGACCCATGATGGGCTGGGAAAATATCTTTCCCAGATCATCACTAAGGCTCCTGGTTCAACTGCCAACATAGCCCAAATCCTGAGGGAAACCGAGACCGATGTAGTGGTGAACTATCTCCCGGTGGGCAGCGAGGAGGCCACCAAGTGGTATGTGGAGCAAATCCTTAACGCTGGCTGTGCTTTGGTCAACTGCATCCCGGTTTTTATCGCTCGGGAGAAGTACTGGCAGGAGAGATTCACCGAAAGGGGCCTGCCGATCATTGGTGACGACATCAAATCCCAGGTGGGGGCCACGATCACCCATCGAGTGCTCACCCGGCTCTTCCGTGAGCGCGGAGTGAAGCTTGAGCGAACCTATCAGCTCAACTTCGGTGGCAATACCGACTTCTACAACATGCTGGAGCGTGAAAGGCTTCAGTCGAAGAAGATCTCCAAGACCGGAGCAGTTACCTCCCAACTGGACTATGATATTGGGGCGGAGAACATACACATCGGGCCCAGCGACTACGTTCCCTGGCTTAAGGATCGGAAGTTCTGTTACATTCGCATGGAGGGGCGCACCTTCG
>CAZYDA010000057.1:0-6230 GCA_964645275.1 uncultured Dehalococcoidia bacterium
CCTTCTCGCCGCTCGAGCCTCCTCCTCAGCTGCCCTCAACTCCGCTTCATACTTAACGTTCGGCGGAATGAGGTAAACATGAGCCAGGCCCTCCCGCACCAGTTCCACGCTGATGTTCTTGCCGTCAAGGAAAACCCATCTCAGAAGTCTCCCATACCTATCCTTATCTACCACATCCTTCTCCAGCCTGATCCCCTTTCCCTCCACTAGCTCCCGGAGCCTGGCGGTGGCCTCCTCAAAGTAGGGCTGGCCCTTCTCCGGTGCATTTATCCCTAGGAGCCTGACCTCCCCATCACCCTGCAACAGAAATGTGTCGCCATCAATGACCCTGGCTACCTTAAACCCGACAGCCTGCCCCCGACAGGCGACCAAGAGCAGAAGGAGGATAAGTAAAGGAGCCAGCAACCTTCTCATTTAATCCTATAGTACCCTGCCAGCCGCTGGTGGACAAGGGGATATTCTCCAAGAAATTGACAGGGCACCGCTAGAAGCTCAGCAGATGGAGAAAATGTAGACAGTAGCAGAATAGCAAAGCCGTCGTCCAGCAAGGTCAAGAAGCCGGACTTCCCTGCTCGCCTGTAAGATGGGTGAAATTTGTGGTAGTATGGAGTTGCTCAGGGCTTTTATGCCTGAGCACCGGCGAAAGCTATATTTTGCGGAGGAGGTGCTCAATGAGTGATGCTGCCGAAAGAGGATCTTTTGAGGTTGTAACCCAGCAGATCGAGACTGCCTGCGAGCGGATGAAGGTTGACGAAGGCTGCCGAGTCAGGCTCAGAGAGTGTGAGCGAGAGTTAATAGTTCACTTCCCGGTAAGGCTGGACGACGGAACGGTCAGGGTCTTCACCGGCTTCAGGGTGGTGCACAATCATTCCCGAGGGCCGGCCAAAGGGGGAGTTCGTTACCATCCGGAAGTCACCTTGGATGAGGTGAGGGCCCTGGCGGCCAGGATGACCTTGAAGACCGCGGTGGTCAATATACCCTTCGGAGGTGCCAAGGGAGCCATCATCTGCGACCCAAAGACCTTGTCTCTCAGCGAGCTAGAAAGGTTAACCCGCCGTTATGCCAGCGAGATCACCATGCTGATAGGCCCGGAGAGCGATATCCCAGCACCCGATGTGGGTACCAACCCCCAGATCATGGCCTGGATCATGGACACCTACAGCATGGGAAAGGGCTATTCCGTGCCAGCGGTTACCACCGGCAAACCCCTTGAGATAGGCGGCAGCAAGGGCAGATTTGAGGCTACCGGACGCGGCTGCATGATCGCTGCTCGGCTGGCGACCAGGCATTTGAATCTGGAGCTCAAGGGAGCCACGGTAGCAGTGCAGGGCTTCGGCAACGTGGGGTCAGCGGCAGCCAAGCTTCTGGCCAAGGAGGGCTGTCGAATAATAGCCATAAGTGATTCCAAGGGCGGCGTTCATGATCCCCACGGCCTGGATGTCGAGGATCTGCTTCGTCACAAGAAGGAAACGGGCTCGGTGCTTGACTACAAGGGTGCTGGGAACATAACCAATGACGAGCTCCTGGGACTGAGGTGCGATATCCTGGTTCCCGCCGCCATCGAGAATCAGATCACCGAAGCCAATGCGGCCTCGGTGAAGGCCAAGATAATTATTGAAGGCGCGAATGGCCCCACCACCCCGGAGGCAGATAAAATTTTATATGACAACGGCGTATTCGTTGTCCCCGATATACTGGCCAACACTGGCGGAGTTATAATATCGTACCTCGAGTGGGTGCAGAGCCTCCAATCCTTTTTCTGGGATGAAGATCAGGTAAACGATCACCTGCAGAAGATCATGACGGTTGCCTTCGAGGAGGTGTTTGAGATCAGCCAGAGGGAGAAGGTAGACATGAGGACCGCTGCCTGCATGGTTGCCGTACGTCGACTGGCAGCGGCCATGACTTTGAGAGGTATATTTCCATAGTTCTAGAAAACCGGCTCCTGAGCGGATGTCGTGAAGGAGGGAGATCATCCGGGATATACCGAAGGGGAAGGCAATATATTGGTTTGAGAAGGGAGATTATACTATAGATTGAGGCTATAGGGGCAGTTAGTTCAGGAGGTGAATGGTGGCACAAAGAAGAGCTTGCCTGATCGCCGGTGGGATGAGCAAATGGGGGGTGAGGGAGGCAAGCTATCTGGACATGGCCCAGGAGGCAGCCAAGGAATGTCTGGCCGATATTCCCGGCCTCCGGCCAAAGGATATTGATGGCTTGCTTTTCGCCTCCACCTTCGTGGGAAGGCGCTCCTGCCAGGCTAACACTGCCCCAGTAGTGGCCGAGAGGATTGGCCTGAAGCCGACCTCCATCTGTGCCCGAGTGGATGTCCTCTGCGCCGGAGGAAGCACTGGAATCCTTCTGGCCAAGGGACTGGTGGAGAGCGGGATGGCCGAGGTGATTATGGTGATGGGCTGTGAGAAGCTCTATACCCCGGAAAGGTGGCAGGTGCAGTATGATGAGATTGCGGCGGTAGACCATGACTGGGATGCGCCGCAAGGAGTAGGGCCTCCACCGCTGTGGTTTGCCATGATAGCCAAGGAGCACATGAAACATTACGGGACCAAAAGGGAAGAATTGGCCGCCGTATCGGTGGTAAACTATGAGTATGGCCTCGCAAACCCAAAGGGGCACTTTCAAAAGAAATTAACCCTGGAGGAGGTGCTCGGCGCCAGGGAGATAGCCCCGCCCCTGGGACTGTATGACTGCTGCCCTTTGTCCGATGGCGCAGCGGCGGTGATTATCGCCTCTGAGGAGAGAGCCAGGGAGCTTACGGAAAGACCGCTGGTTTACATCCGGGGAGGAGCCCAGGTCTCACTTCACAGCGTGACGGCCAACTGGCCCGGGGAGCATCTGGGTGACTGGCCACACTTGCGGCTGGCCTCTCAGAGGGCCTATGAGAACGCCAGGGTAAGCCCTGAGGAGATCAACGTCGCCCAGGTACATGATTGCTTCAGCATCTCCGAGGTAATCGAGGTGGAGGAGCTGGGATTTTGCCGGAAGGGAGAAGGTGGTTCTTTTGTGGCCTCGGGGCAGACGAAGCCCGGGGGCCGGATCCCCACCAATACCGATGGCGGCCTCCTCTCCTGCGGACATCCCTTTGGAGCCACCGGGGTTCGTCAGGCCCTGGAGATTCTAAAACAACTTCAAGGGAGAGCGATACATCAGGTCGAAGGGGCGGCGATTGGCCTGACACACAACCTGAGTGGAGCCAATGTGGAACACACGGTGGTCATCTATGGCCGAGAGCCAGCAAAATGAGGAGGAGAAAATGTCAGCAACTGGAATACCCTTCCTGGAGGGCAAATATTCACCTACGCTTGATATCTGGCCCATAGAGGCCAAGGAGTTTAACCGCCTCTATCAGTTTTATGAAAACCTCAGGGAGGGCCGGTTCACTACGACGAGGTGCCGGGAATGTGGGCAGGTGGCCTATCCGCCCCGGGTGATTTGCCCGGAGTGTTATTCGGAGGATCTGGAATGGATAGAGCTGCCGAGGAGAGGAAAGGTGCTGGTGGTGGTGGAGAAGTGGGGAGGCGTTCCCCTCTGCTTTGAGCCGCCTTTAATCGATGCCTGGATCGATCTCGGCGAGGGAAGTCCGGTGAGGCACCTGCTCAGTCGGGTGATTAACTGCTCTCCGGGGGAGCTCAAGGAAGGCGATGAAGTGCAGCTAGCGGTTTTTGAGGTACCGGCCCACCCAGTTGAGGTCGGCCGAGAAAGGTGGCTGGCTGAGAGGGTATTCTTCGCCTTTGAGCCGGTCAAGAGGTGAGCCCTGGATGGGCCGCCGGAGGAAATGCCTGTAGTAAGTGGTGTCCCTCTAAGTCTGAGCCTGGGCGAGGTACTGCGCCGGGAAGGGCTGCGGGGATACTCCAGGCCAGAGATAAAAGAACTCGTTCTGGAGTTATTAAATTACCTGAAGAGCCTTTCCCTTCTGGAGACCGCCATAGCTTATGAGATATACCCCGTGGTTCAGGTGACACCTGAGCAACTTCCCCTGGGAAACGGGCTGGTGATAAAGGGCTCGCTGCCGCCCTCGCTCCTGCCCGAGGTCAGGCAACTGGCCGTGGCGGTCTGCACCATCGGCCCCGGGCTGGAGAACAAGGTCGCCGAGTACTTCAACTGCGGTGAGCCCCTGCGGGGCCTGCTCCTCGATGGCATCGGGAGCGCCGCTGTGGATGCCCTGGTGAGGGAAGTCTGCCGCCTCGTGGCCGATGAGGCCTCCTCCCATGGCTATCAGTCCAGCAGTCCCCTTTATCCCGGCATGCCTGGCCTGCCCCTGAGGGAGCAGCAGCCGTTACTCGAAATGGTGCCAGCCAGGGAAATCGGGGTAAGCTTGACGCCCTCGGGGATGATGATCCCCCGCAAGTCCACCTCGATGATCATCGGCCTAGGATATCGGATGGCCACCTGGACTCAGCGGGAGGCCTGTGCCCGCTGCCACCTGAGCCAGGATTGCCCCTACCGGGTCGAGGAACTCTCCGGGGTCGAAAATGAGCGCTTCATTCTGGATTGAGATCGAGCCGATAGGGCGCCGGGTGGAGTGCTGGGAAGGGGAATCGCTTTTCACCTGCGCCCGGCGGCTCGGCCTGGAGCTTAATAGCGTTTGCGGAGGACAAGGAACCTGCCACTCCTGCCGGGTGCAGGTTTTGAATGGCACCGTCTCCGAGCCAACCGGTAGCGAGCTGGAGACCTTTACCCTCCAAGAGTTGCAGGAAGGCTGGCGCCTCGCCTGCCAGACCTATCCACGCAGCAATTGCAGACTATACCTGCCTCCGGAGTCGCTCTCCGCAGCACAGAGGATCCAGCTCGAAGGGATGGCGATAGCCATTCAGCCAGAACCGCCAGTAAAAGCTCATCACCTGAGACTGAAGGCTCCCTCTCTCCCCGCTCCTCAGGCCGATGCCGACCACCTGCTCCAGGAGCTCGACTCTCAGCATGGCTTACACTGCAAGCAGATCGACATCACGGTGCTGCGACTCCTCCCGGAACAACTTAGGGCCTGGAACTGGGAATGCCAGGCCATAGTTCGAGGCAGTGAGGTGGTCACTCTCGCTCTACTGAAAGGTCGGCAGCTGGGGCTGGCAGTGGACCTGGGAACTACCAAGATCGCCGGCTACTTGGTGGACTTAAACAGCGGCGAGACCCTGGCGGCTAGGGGGGTAATGAACCCCCAGATCAGCTACGGGGAAGATGTGGTCAGTCGAATCAACGCAGCCGCTCAATCCGCAGAGGCCAGCAGGGAGCAACAGAGGCTAGTCGTTGAGGCGCTCAATGAGCTTGGCCGCGACCTTTGCGCCGAAGTCGATGCCTGGCTGGGCGAAGTTCTGGAGATGGTGGCCGTGGGCAATACCGCCATGCACCACCTGTTTTTGGGGCTGCCGGCGAAGCAACTGGCGCTCTCACCGTTTGTACCAGCGGTCAGCCAGGCCCTGGACATCAAGGCTCGGGACCTCGGCCTAGAAACAGCTCCGGGGGCCTATGTGCATTTGCTGCCCAACATTGCCGGCTTCATCGGCTCAGATCACGTGGCGATGCTGCTGGCCACCGGGGCTTGGCAAGCCGAGGGGCCGGTGCTGGCCCTCCTCTCCGGCGAGAGGCCCGCCACCTGCGCTACTTCCTCAGCGGTTGGCTCACGGCCATATTGCTGGACCAGTCCCTGACTTAGGCGAGCAACCTTATTTCTCAGCTCCACCATATATACCGGAACGCGGATGTTCTCCGACTGATCAGCTATGACTCGACTAACCGCCTGGCGTATCCACCAGGTGGCATAGGTGCTGAATTTGCAACCCCGGCGATAATCAAACTTCTCCACCGCTCGGATAAGCCCTATATTGCCATCCTGGATGAGGTCAAGAAGAGGCATGTCTCGGCGGGCCTGTTTTTTAGCGATGCTCACCACCAGCCTCAAATTCGCCTTAATCAGTTGGCTCCTGGCCCGTTTGCCCTCTTCCTCCACCCTCCCCAGATGTGCCAGAACTTCGGCTCGGTGTTCCTCCAACAGGGCCCTGGCCCTCTCGCCTGTCCAGCCTGAGGGGAGCTCCAATGCCACCACCCTAAGCAGGTTCGGCGGAATCAGCGAAAGGGAACGGGAGAGCTTCTCCAGAAGCTTCTTCACCCTTCGCGGGGAAGTTTTCAATCTGGATGCTGCCAGCGCCAACAGTGAGGGCTCAGGAACGCCGTCAGCGATCTGGCGCAATCGGGGATGGAGAAGCTGCTCCCCCAGCGGA
>CAZYDA010000058.1:0-6116 GCA_964645275.1 uncultured Dehalococcoidia bacterium
CTGATAAGATAGCTTGCCGAGAGCCTCGTGTCAATGCTCAAGAATCTGGTGACTCTTGCCTTTGTTGAGCTGGCAGGGTAAAATATTAAAAGATTTAAATATTTGGATAGATGATGACACAACCTACGGAGAAGGAGATTCAGCTTTTTCATGCTCATATCTGTGAGAGCTTGAACGACCCGAAGCGCGTGCTCATTCTCTATCTGCTTCGTGAGGGTCGCCGAAGCGTAACCGAATTGGCTGAGGCTTTGGGAGTTCCCCAGCCCACTGTCTCGCACCACCTGAAGGTCCTACGTGAGCGTAGTCTGGTGCTGACGGAGCGCGAGGGCACCACGATTTATTACTCTCTAGCTGACCAACGGATCATTCAAGCCTTGAACATCTTGCGCACCATGTTGCTTGAGTTGCTCTCCGAGAGGGTGAGTGTCATGGAAGTATCGAGGCGAGAGGGGTAGGCTTATGCCTCGCTCGAGTACCGATTAGACGGATCTTGGCCCGGTAAAAATTTTGAGGTAAAATTGAAAGGCTTTGAGCTCGGCCCAGAAACGCAGTGGCTGCAAATTAAACTAAGGTTGGAGGTCGGAAGATGGTAAAAGAAGTGAGCGACCAGGATTTTGAGGGGGAGGTCTTAAGGTCAGAGCTGCCAGTGGTGGTAGATTTCTGGGCTCCTTGGTGCGGGCCATGTTACATGATTGCTCCTATAACGGAAAAACTTTCCCAGGAATATGACGGGAAGATCAAGTTCTGCAAACTCAATGTGGATGAGAATCCTCAGGCAGCCGTGCGATATAAGGTAATGAGCATACCATTGCTTCTTTTCTTCAAGGATGGGGAGGTGGTTGATGCCAGCCTTGGGGCAGTGCCCGAGCGCGTCCTTCGCCCCAAGGTCGAGGTACTTCTCAAATAGCTTTGTACCCTATTTGACCCTCGAGCACATGGGTGTTTCAAATGATTGAAGTTTCCCTTCCGGTGGCCTTTGTGGCTGGAGTGTTCTCCTTCCTCTCGCCATGCGTCCTGCCTCTGGTGCCAGTTTACCTGGCCGTTCTGGCTGGAGCTTCGACCTCGGGGACTAGCCGCTGGCTGACTCTATTTCACGTTCTCTGTTTCATCGGGGGTTTCTCGGTGGTCTTTGTTAGCCTGGGAGCTTCTGCTGGCTTGATCGGGGCGATTGTTCCAGTTGGATTCCTCAGGCATATTGCCGGGGGGCTCCTTATAGCCTTTGGGCTTTTCCTGCTGGCTTCGCTCAAGATTTCCTGGCTCAACTATGAGCTGCGCCTGCAACGTTTCGGCGGGGGGGTAGGCTATCTGCGTTCCTTCACCGTGGGAGGGGTTTTCTCGCTGGGCTGGACTCCTTGTGTGGGGCCAATACTAGGAGGCATTCTCATGCTGGCCTCGACGTCGCAGACAGCTTGGGAGGGGGCTTACCTCCTCGGGGTCTACTCGCTTGGCCTGGGTCTCCCCTTCGTCATATTCGCGCTGCTGCTGGAGAATGCTCAGCCGGTCAGGCGGTGGTTAGGGGGGTGGGGAAGGATACTCTCGGGCCTTAGCGGGGTGCTGCTGATCGGGGTGGGAACGGCACTGCTCGGCAACGTCTTTACTCGGCTTCTGCCCTGAGGAGAGATGATGAGCAACAACAGTAGTTCTCAGAAATTGTTAAGGGGCCTCGCAAAATCCAGAGTATCTTGGGTGATGCTGAAATCATGGCTTCTAGCCTTTGGACTACTTTTGGTACTGATCAGTAGCCTGAGCGGCTGTCGGAGCGCTTCCTCGGCCGAGGGTAACAGGATAGCTCCGCAACCAGGCAGCTCTGCCCCGGACTTCACCCTCTACACCCTTAGCGGGGAAAGGGTAAGCTTAAGCAGGTTAAAGGGTCAGCAAGTGCTGCTCAATTTCTGGGCTACCTGGTGTGGTCCCTGTCGAAGAGAATTACCTTATCTTGAGGAAGCTTTCCAAAGGAAAGGAGCCGAGGTGAAGTTTCTGGGGATCAACCTTGGCGAATCTGTTCCTGAGGTGCGGCAGTTTGTCCAGGCTAATGGGATTAGCTTTATCATCCTGGCCGGGGCAAAGACAACGGATGTGGCTGAGGCCTACAACGTGAGATACATCCCCACTACCTTTCTGATTGGCAAGGGAGGGGTTGTTCGGAGCGTTAAGATAGGCGCCTTCGCCAGCCTGGATGAGGTGCTCAATTTTCTTCGGGAGGGCGCTGTTGCCAGGTAGGTTTTTGCTCAGCGAACCTGAACTGGGGAGGCAAGTTACTGGAATCTTGGAAACGCATGGAGGTGGAGATGGCCGTAGCTGAGATTAACGTAGTTCCTCTGGGTACTGGAAGCCCTTCGCTGAGCGAGCATATCGCTCGAGTCCTTCGGGTTCTAGAAGCTGAGGAGGTAAAGTACGAGCTGACGTCTATGGGGACGATCGTTGAGGGAGAGGTAGAGCGGATTCTAGCTCTGGCAGGAAGGATGCACCAGGCCGCCTTTGGAGAGGGAGTTCTCCGGGTGCTCACCACGGTCAAGATAGATGACCGGCGCGATAAGCCCTTAACCAAGGAGGGCAAGATAAAAGCGGTCGAGGAAAAGCTGAAGGGATAGCATGGCCAGTTTTGAGCAGATAGACCAGGCTAGAAGGCTGCTGGGGCTGGGTGAGACTGCTACCCTGGAAGAGATAAAGCAAGCCTACCGCCGGATGGCTGCTCTCTATCATCCAGACCGGTGCCCTGAGGAGAAGAAGTCCGAGTGTGAGAAACTCATGGGGCATCTGAACGAAGCCTATGAGCTTCTGCTGGATTATTGCTCCCGCTATCGCTACTCCTTCAATGAGGAGAGCGTCCGACGAACCTATCCCTTTGATGAGTACCTTAAGAAGTTCCAGCGTGGTTGGTTCGATGGACCCTGAGGAAGGCAGGCTTTTCGGAGTTGAGAGAGCCTCCAAATATGACCAGTGGTTTCAAACCCGAGAGGGGCGCTATGCTGACCAGATGGAGCAGGAGCTCTTTCTGCGGCTGGTGCGACCTCGTCCCGGGCAGAGCTTGCTGGAGGTTGGCTGCGGAACGGGGCACAACTTGGAGTTCTTCCGGAAGCTGGGACTTCAGACAGTTGGCGTGGAACCCTCTCCAGCCATGCTAAAAGTAGCAGCGAGGAAGCTTCCTGAGGTACCGCTTCTTCAAGCGCGGGCGGAGAGCCTGCCCTTTCGCGATGGCTCCTTCGACCTGGTTACCCTGATAACCGTTCTGGAATTTCTCCCTGAACCGCTCCCGGCACTTCGAGAGGCGCGGAGGGTGAGCAGGGAAAAGATTTATCTCGGCATCTTGAACAAGGCCTCGCTGCTGGGGATGGTGCGCCGAGTCAAAGCCAAATTTGCGGAAAGCACCTATCGCCAGGCTACCTTCTACACTATCGGGGAGATAAGCAGGCTCCTGAGGGAGATCGAGGAAAGGCCCTCATTTGATTGGGGGAGTGTGCTGCATTTCCCTCTAAGCTGGCAATCGCTCTTCTCAGGGCTGGAACGCTTTCTTTCCTTTCGCGAGAGCCCACTCGGTGCCTTCCTGGGCGTTTGCCTCAATATAGGGGGTTCAAATGGTTGACCTGCAGAAGCAGAAGGTGGCGATAGATTATCAGAAATGTAATCCTCAGAGCTGTGAAAAGGGCATTTGTCAGGCTGTGCTGGCCTGTCCCAGAAAGCTCTGGAAACAGGAGGGGCCCTATGATTTTCCCTTCCCCACGCCGGGCTTCTGTGAGGACTGCGGGAAGTGCATTGAATCCTGTCCTCATGAGGCTATTTACCATTTGCCTTCGTAAAGGTAAAATTTGAGCGGATTATGAAGATAGCTATATCAGGCAAAGGAGGGGTGGGCAAGACGACGCTGGCGGCCTTGCTGGCCATGGTTTATGCTCAGGAGGGACGCCGGGTCATCGCTGCTGATGCTGATCCCGACGGGAACCTGGCCTCGGCACTGGGGGTTCCCCCGGAGCTTGCGAGGGAAATTACTCCCATCGTCGAGATGGGCGACTTGATCTATGAGCGTACCGGAGCAAAGCCGGGAACGGTGGGCAGCTTCTTCAGGCTGAACCCCCGGGTGGATGATATCCCAGATCGCTTCGCCATCAACTGGGAAGGGGTGAAACTCCTCCTTATGGGGACCGTGAAGGGGCCACTGGTGGGTTGTGTCTGTCCGGAGAGCGCTATGCTGAAGGCCCTGCTCAATCATCTGGTACTGGAAAGAGATGAGCTCTTGATCCTAGACATGGACGCCGGAGTGGAGCATCTAGGACGGGGGACAGCTGAGGGGGTGGATGCTTTCATCATCGTGGTTGAGCCGGGGAGTCGCAGCTTCCAGACTGCCCGTACGGTCAAGAAGTTCGCTTCAGGTTTGGGGGTGAAGCACTGCTTCGTGGTTGGCTCGAAGACCAATAACGAATCGGCCAGGCAGTTCATTCGTGAAAACCTCTCAGATTTTGAGCTTTTAGGCTTTCTAGACTTCGACCAGGATTTACTTTGGGCTGATGTCCAGGGCTTCAACGTATACCATTCGGCACCGAAAAGCGCTGCGGCTGCCCGGGAAATAAAGCAAAAACTGGAGGAATGTCTCCGGAATGAATCTGGCAACTGAAGATAGGATAAAGGAAGCTCTGGCTAAGCTGAAGCCGGCGCTGGGAGGAGCTGAGGTAAGACTGGTGGAAGTCCGTGATGGAGTGGTAACCATAAGGTATTACCGTCCCCTCACCAATCCCTCCGCTTGCCATGTAGATCGTACTAAGGCGACCAGGGATATAGTTCTTGAGGTGCTTGAGGATGTGCTTCGGGAAGTGATGCCTGAGCTGAAAGAAGTGATCCTGTTGGACAGGGGATAAAGTATCAGGAGGTATAAGATGGGCAAGTATGGCTGGTATGAAGTGGTCATCATCGGTGGTGGGCCATCAGGACTAACCGCTGGCCTTTATGCTGCCCGGGCGGGGCTCAAAGCCTTGCTCTTAGAACGGGGGCTTTTTGGGGGGCAGCTGGTCAACGCTCGCCTGGTGGAGAACTATCCCGGATTTCCCCAGGGCATTTCGGGAGCTGAGCTGGGGGAACTCATGCAGCAACAGGCGGCAAAGTACGGACTGGAAACGCTTTCAGTGGAGGTCACTGGAGTAAGCTCTGGGCATCCATTTCAAATCTTTACCACTGAGGAGGACATCCAGGCTGAGTCAATTATCGTTGCCACTGGCTCTGAGTATCGTAAGCTGGGCGTGCCTGGTGAGGCGAAGTTCGCGGGAAGGGGGGTGTCCTACTGCGCCACCTGCGATGGCTTCTTCTTCCGTGATCAGGAGGTGGCAGTGGTAGGAGGTGGTGACACTGCCATTACCGATGCCCTGGAACTAGTTCAACACTGCCGCAAGGTTTACGTGATACACCGGAGGAGCCAACTGCGCGCCGCCAAGGCCCTTCGAGAGAAGGCCTTTACCCAGCCTAAGATAGAGTTTCTCTGGGACACCGTGGTCGAAGAGGCCATCGGTAAGGAGAAGTTAGAGGGACTTCGCTTGCGAAACCTAAAATCGGGACAGCCCTCAGAGCTGGAAGTAAGTGGCCTCTTCGTCGCCGTCGGGCTTGAGCCTAACAGCCAGCTATTCTCCAATTTGCTGAGGCTAGATGAGGGAGGATTTATCATCACCGACGAGTTGATGAGAACCTCAGTTCCCGGCATCTTCGCTGCCGGAGATGTTCGTCACAACTCGGCTCGCCAGGCCATAACTGCTGCTGGTGATGGAGCTGTTGCTTCTAAATCCGCCTTTGAGTATCTCCGAGAGTAGGTGCCGGGACCTTAATGCAAGCAATTGCAGTTTGCTAGATCAGGAGTTATATTATAAAGAGGTGCTTGTAAAACCAGTACCGTCCATAGATTTCGCTCTTTGTCAGCCCTGGAGGTGTGACGGTGGCATTTGTGCTGCTGCCAAGGCTTGTCCTCACAAGGCCTTCATCCAAGAGAGACCTTATGAGTTCCCACTACACGATGCGTCCATGTGTGCTGGCTGTGGAACCTGTTCCACTGCTTGTCCCCTAAGGGCAATTCGAATGCTGTGAAGGAGTTTGGAGATGAAAATCTCGATTTGCGGCAAGGGAGGAAGCGGTAAAAGCAC
>CAZYDA010000059.1:0-6105 GCA_964645275.1 uncultured Dehalococcoidia bacterium
GAGTTCCTCCAGAAGCTCTGCCAGCTGGGCCAGTTCCATCTCCCGCTCCACCGCTACCGCTGGGTCAGAGTCGGCTGGAGCCAGATGGGCAGTGGGAGAACTCTTGAACCTGGTCGCCTTTCTCAAATAATCTACCACTCGATTGTGCGCGATTCGGAAGAGCCAGGAGGAAAAGGGAATCCCTCTCCATCTGTAGGAGGGGAGAGCCTCTAAAGCAGCCAAGAAGACCTGCTGAGTCAAATCCTCTGCCTCCGCCTGCTCTCTTATTCGCACGAAGATGTAGCGATAAACGCCGTCAAAGTGCTCCTCATAGAGCGTGGCAAAGGCCTCTCGGTCGCCTTGCTGGGCACGCCTTACCAGTTCCTTCTCTCGCTGCACTCCATAGCCCCAGGTGGCGAGTCGATTATCCTTTGCCCTATTATATAACGAAAGAAACTTCTATAAAGATGGCTTTGTAGGGCACTATACTTGGGAGCACCACCGACTGTATGATAGAATAGACCAAAGGTGATGAAGCCAATTGTGGCCATTGTGGGACGACCAAATGTGGGCAAGTCCACCCTGTTTAACCGACTGGCCGGGGCCAGACTTGCCATCACCGATGAACTGCCGGGAACGACCAGAGACCGCCTCTCGGCTGACATCTCCTGGGCTGGCCAGGAATTCACTCTGGTTGATACAGGAGGGCTGGAGGTAAGGCCTGCCTCGAGTCTCTCCCAGAAGATCAAGGATCAGGTGGAGATGGCCATTCAGGAGGCCGAAGTCATCGTTTTCCTGGTAGACGTGAAGTCTGGACTCACCGTTCCGGACATGGAAATTGCCCATCAGCTCCGACTATCGGGGAAACCGGTGATCCTGGCAGTCAACAAGTGCGACAATGAAGTTCGGAGAGCTGGGGCGGTGGAATTTTATGAGCTTTCGCTGGGCGAGCCGGTCCCGCTCAGTGCCTATCATGGAACGGGGATCGAGGACCTCATGACCCGGGTTGTTGTGTACCTCCCTCCCGTCCGGGAAGTTCCCGAGGAGCCGGGCCTTAAGATAGCCATTGTTGGAAGACCTAATGTGGGAAAATCAATGTTGCTCAATGCCATCCTTGGAGAGCAAAGGGTCATCGTGGACGAAGCCCCTGGGACAACCCGCGATGTGATTGATACCCCCCTAGATTGCAACGGGCAGCGGGTTTTGCTCATCGACACCGCTGGACTTCGAAGAAGAGGCCGGATAGCTGGACTTGAGAGATATAGTGCCCTACGGGCCTTCCGGGCCATAGGGCGGGCCGATGTGGTGATAACGGTTTTGGACGCCACCGAGCTCATAACCGCGCAGGATGCCCATATTGCCGGCTATGCCAAGGAAGCGTTGAAGGGGATCGTGCTGGTGGTCAACAAGTGGGATCTGGCCTCGGAGTTGGGGTGGGATGAGGAAAGCTGCCAGCAGCTAATCCGACGGAGGTTGCCGTTCCTCAGCTTTGCGCCCATTCTCTTCGTGTCCGCCAGGCGGGGATCAGGGGTGGAGAGGGTGATCCCCGCCGCCATGGAAATCGAGCGGGTCAGGAAAAAGCAGCTCTCCCCGAAGGAACTCAGCCAGTGGCTGGAGCAGGTTCTGAGTCAGCATCCCCCCTCGGCCGCTGGACGGCAGCTCCAGATAAAAAGGGTGAGCCAGACGGGAGTAACCCCCCCTATCTTCACCTTCTGGGTGGATAAACCGGAGCAGCTTCATTTCTCCTACCAACGCTATCTGGAAAACCGTCTGAGAGAGGACTTTGGCTTTAAGGGCACCCCGCTCGGGTTAAGGCTAGTGGCCACCCGGCGTCGGAAAGCGAGGCCCCGATGTTGAAGTTGGTAGCTGTCTTGCTGCTGGGTTATCTTTTGGGCGGCATACCCTTTGGCCTACTCATAAGTAAGCTTGCCCGAGGTATAGATGTGCGACAGTATGGGAGTGGCCGGATCGGCTTCGCCAACGTTTTGCGCACCTGTGGCCTCAAAGCTGGCCTTCTCACCTTCGCTGCCGATGTGGGCAAGGGAGTGGTGGCCGCGTTGGCCGGCCGGCTCATCGTCGGCGGGGGGGTGGAGATATGTGGCATGCTGGTGGACTTCCAGGTGGCTCAGGCTATGGCTGGGGTGGCGGCCATCATTGGCCATTGCTGGTCGCCCTACATTCACTTCGACGGAGGGCGGGGTGTGGATCCAGCCCTCGGGGGCCTTTTCGCCATGGTTCCCTGGGCTGGAGCCGGCTGCTTGGCCATCGGCTGGGTGGTCATCCTCTCCACCCGGTATGTTTCCCTGGGCTCCATGCTGGGCACTGCTAGCTCTGTGGTTATTCTCGCCCCCTTTGTAGCTCGGGGACAGCAACCACCTGAGTTCGTCATCTATGGAGCGCTGGCTACGGTTATCGTGGTCTATAAACACCGGGAAAACATACAAAGGCTTCTTATGGGCACTGAGCGAAGGCTAGGGGAGAGGGGGGAACGGAGGTGAGGAAAATAGCTGTCATTGGCACCACTGCTTGGGGAACAACCTTGGCCACGTTGCTGGCCACCAAGGGAATGGAGGTATGGCTCTGGGCCCGCACTGAGGCAGAGGCTGAGCTCTTGAGTCGGGAGCGGGAGAACAAGCAGCACCTTCCCGGCATAGCCTTCCCCCCGACCCTTCGCATCACTGCCTTGACCCGCGAAGCGTTGTCAGGAGCTGAACTTGTCATCCTAGCCGTGCCCTCGCAAACGATGAGGCAAAATCTTCGAAAGCTAAAGGAGCACCTTGACCCCTCAATCATCGTCCTCAGCGCTAGCAAGGGAATTGAGGTCGGGTCCACCAGGCGCATGTCTGAGGTGATAACCGAAGAGCTGGGCCAGGAATTCGAACTTCGCATCGGTGTTCTCTCCGGGCCCAATTTCTCCCGGGAGGTGGCTCAGGGGTTGCCCACGGCCACGGTGGTAGCCTCCAAGAACGCCGATGTGGCCAGAAGGATTCAGGAGGCGCTCTTTACCCCCCGCTTTCGGGCCTATGTCAATGATGACGTCGTCGGTGTGGAGCTTGGAGGGGCCCTGAAGAACGTGATCGCCCTGGCTGCGGGGATATCCGATGGGCTGGGTTTCGGAGCCAACACCAAGGCAGCGCTGATCACCAGAGGGCTGGCGGAGATGACCCGCCTGGGGGTGGCCTGTGGAGCTCGCGCACTTACTTTCTCCGGCCTCTCCGGACTGGGAGACCTCGTGGCCACCTGCTTCAGCCAGCTCAGCCGCAATCGGTTTGTGGGACAGGAACTCGGACGGGGACGCCAGCTCTCCGAGATACTAACCACGCTCAAGGGCATTGCTGAAGGGGTGGAGACTACCAGGGCCTGTTTGAAGCTAGCTCATAGCCTTAATGTGGAGATGCCCATCACCCAGCAAGTTCATCAGGTTCTGTTTGAAGGCCTGTCCCCCAGGGAGGCTGTGCCAGCCCTGATGGAGCGGGAGCTTAAGCACGAGCTCAGTGGAGTTTCAGGATTTAGGCAAAACTCCCAATAGGGCTGGACTTTTCGGAAAATAGCAGTTAGAATGTGGTATCCTCACAGCGCGGGCGCGGCCGGGCCCAGAGTCATCAAACCAGGAAAGAAAGGAGGCTCGAATGGCTTATTTCGTTATGTTAACCACCCTCACCGATGAGGGAAGGAAGACCATCAAGACCAACCCGGAAAGGGTGAAAGAGGTCAACAAAGAGGTCGAAGCCATGGGAGTCAAGATAGTAGCACAGTATGCAGTCCTCGGCCCCTATGATTTCATCAACATCCTGGAGGCTCCCAGCAATGAGATAGTGGCCAAGGTGGCCATCGAACTAGGCTCCCGGGGCACCCTGCAGACGGTGACCCTGGCAGCTATGACAGTGGATGAATTTATCAGCCAGTTCAAATAGGCCTCTTAAGCTCGGCCGCCCCCGTCGCCTTTCAGGGCTGACCATACTTCTCTCGGAGGGCTCGCCTTAAGATCTTGCCAGTGGAGGTCTTTGGCAATTCCTCTCCGACGAAGATCACCGAGCTTGGGCGTTTAAAACCGGCAAGTCTCGGCCGACAGTATTCGATGATCTCCTCCTCCGTAGCCGTTTCACCCTTCCTCAGCCTCACGATAGCTCTGACCTGCTGTCCCCATTCAGGGTCGGGCACCCCGATGACCGTTGCCTCTTCTACTTTGGGGTGGGAATAAAGCACGTTCTCCACCTCTTCCGGGCCGATATTCTCCCCCCCTCTCACGATCACATCATCGGCTCGCCCGGCAAGATAAACATATCCTTCCTCATCTAGGTAGGCCATATCGCCGGTACGATACCAGCCATCTGGGGTGAAGGCCTTCCGGGTTCTCTCCTCATCCTTCCAGTAGCCCTTCATAATCCTCGGCCCTCGAACCACGAGTTCTCCTAGCTTGCCGGGAGGCAGCGGATTTCCCTTCTCATCCCTTATCTGGACTTCCACGTCTTCCAAGGGGAGGCCGATCGAGCTGGCAAGCCTCCTCAGCTTCTTCTCCCTCTCCTCTTCGCTTTCTTGGCCGGTTATGATCTGATCCTCAGCCCTGAGGGCAGCTATGGTGGATGCTGTCTCCGTCCCGCCGTATGCATTTATGAGCGCCCTTCCCGGGAAGCGCTCGATGGTCCTCTTCAACACCTCATATGGGCAGGCTGCTGCCCCATAGGTTATTACCCGAATGCTCGATAGATCGTACTTGTCAAAATCAGGATATTCAACGATCCGCTTGAGCATTGTGGGAACGACCATGATCCTGGTCACCCTCTCCCTCTGGGCAATCTCGAACCACTCCTTCACCTCAAACTGCCTCTCCAGGACGAGCGTCCTGCCCCCATAGGTGGCGGCCATCACCGCCTGCATCCCGGCAACATGATAAAGAGGCATGCTTAAAAGATTAGACTCGGTCGGAGCCTCGGGATCTGGGGGGTTCACATTCGTCAAGACATAAGAAACATAAGCGTTGTGATCCTGAGGAACTCCTTTGGGAAGGCCGGTCGTCCCTGCCGTGAACATCAATATGGCAGTATCCTCCTCCTTTAGCTCGGCAAAGGTCTTCTCCTCCGGAGAGCCGGAAGCTATAAGCTCGTCATAGTTCAGCATTCCCTCACACTTCCCGTCTATGGCAATGAAGTGTTTCACCGAGGGAATTTGGGGGCGGAGTGCCTTAATCATCTCAAAATAGCGGTCGCCGACGAGGAGAACCTTAGGCTCAGCTCTGTTCACCAGGTGCTCTAGCTCCTCCTGTCTGAGGCGGAAGTTGAGGGGCACAAAAATTCCGCCGAGTTTAATGGTAGCGAAACAGGCTTCTATGTATTCGTTTGTATTGACGTTGAAGATGGCAACCCTATCCCCCCTTTCCAGGCCGAGGCGACTTAGGGAATCAGCCAGACGATTGACCCGCTCCTTGACCTGAGCGTAGGAATAGCGCTCCCCCTCAAAAACGATGGCTGTCCTTTCCGGAATCAGCGTGGCCGAGAGGTCGAGAAACTCAGGGATTACCATAGCTCACCTCCCTGGAATTTTCGTTAGCACCTTGAGCTTACTCCCCCAATCCAAGCTTTTCCTTCACTCGCTGGATTATTCGAGACATCGTTTTGCCAGCGGCTTCGTGAATGCAGACTTCGGCCGCACTGTCCAGGTCGGTTGGGCCCCGATTGATGATTATGAGCTTGGCGCCGGACTGCAGGGCATAGCGGGGCATCAGCGCCGCTGGGTAGACCACCAGCGAGGAGCCGATGACGATGCAGAGATCACAGGAGGAGGAGCGGCGCTGGGCCTCGGCAGTTTCCCAGGCAGGCATCGCTTCCCCGAAGAAGACCACATCGGGCTTAAGCAGGCCGCCACACTCCGGACAGTCGGGAACCTCCACTCCCTGAGCCAGCCACTTTCGAACCTCCTCCATCAGATAGCGCCTCCCACATTGCAGACACCGGGCATATCGCATGGTGCCGTGGAGGTGAATCACCTTCTCCGGGGAGTTACCCGCTCTCTCATGAAGCTCGTCCACGTTCTGAGTGATGACGCAGTCCAGCTTGCCCAGCTTCTCCAGCTCAGCCACCGCGTAGTGGGCCGCATTTGGCTGAGCACCAAACCAGAAATCGGTTCCCA
>CAZYDA010000060.1:0-5910 GCA_964645275.1 uncultured Dehalococcoidia bacterium
ACCCTGCCTGGGCGTTACCCAGCATCCTGCCCGGTGGAGCTCGGACTTTCCTCAGAAAGCTTAAAGGCTTTCCGCAGCCACCTGGTCTACTTGGCTTTTCCCAGCCAGCGTTTTTTAAAGGTTCAACAACAAACTTTCGGTTGGCTTAATATTGTAGCATCCAGCAGCCCGAGCGCGCAACTCCGTAGCATCTAACTTTCGTTAAAAGTCCAAGAGATGCTATACTAACCTCGGCAGCTTCAGCCGGAGGCTAAGAAGGCAAGCCCTTGGGAGCGAGGAGCCTGCCCAAAGGCTTGAAGGGAGGAAGCGAATGCCCAAGCACTACCTTATAGACAAGGTCAGAAAGGAAAAGAGAAGCTATCTAACCGAGGTAGAATCTAAGGAGCTCCTCAGGGAGGCAGGTATAAAGGTCATCGAAACCAAACTCGCCACCTCCAAAGAGGAGGCGCTCCTCCTGAGCCAGCAGCTAGGCCTGCCGGTCGCGCTGAAAATAGCCTCACCAAATATCCTGCACAAGAGCGAGGCTGGCGGGGTAAAACTCGACCTGAAAACCTTGAGGCAGGTAGGCAAGGCTTATGAAGAGCTCTTAAGCTCAGCTCGCCGGAATAATCCCGGGGCGGTGATCCACGGAGTTTCAGTTCAGCGGATGGCCCCACCTGGCGTGGAGGTGATCGTTGGGATGTGGAAGGATGCCCAGTTCGGCCCAGTGCTCATGTTTGGCCTGGGCGGAATATTGGTGGAGATCCTCAAAGATGTTTCTTTCAAGATCGCTCCCCTGACCCGAAAGGATGCCCGGGAGATGATCCGGGAAATAAAGGGCTACCCCGTGCTCCAGGGTTACCGAGCCCAAACCCCGGTGGATATCTCCAGCCTGGAGGAATTACTGCTCCAAGTCTCAAGCTTCGTGGTGCAGCACCCGGAGATAAAGGAGCTCGACCTCAATCCGGTGTTCGCCTACAGCGATGGCGCAATGGTTGTCGATGCCCGGATCGTGCTTGAGAACCTTTGACTCAGCTATCGGGAAGGGTTATAATAAGCCCGAAAGTTGACGCTGTTTCTAAGCTAACTTCTGCAAATCTTGTATATTTTGATAGCTATTCTTTTAGTTTTTGTAGTTTTGTAATCTTTAAGCCGAAGGCCTAGCTAGAAGGGCGGACGAGCAAGGTGGAGGTGGGCGATGTCTCGAGGTAAGGTACTGGTGGTGAGTCAGCAGCCAAAAGTTCTAGCTGAGCTCATTCCCTCCCTCGCCAGCGAAGGGTTTGAGGTAACTGGAGCCCCTCCCACACTGGAAGTCTTCAAACAACTGCGGAGGGGAGAGTGGGATATTGCTCTATTGAGTGCTCCTCCCCAAACCCCGGAGGGACCCCCAGCAGGGGAAGTTCCAACGGTAGTACTGGTGAGGCCCGGAAGCGGCGGCACGGTGGGCATCTTCAGCGGCTCGGAGCCTCGACTACTGCCACTGGAGCCTGATCCCGACATCCTGAGCTACCTTCTAAGCGAAGCTCAAGCCCTCAGGGAAGAGCTAACGGAGGGAGTCTTGGCCCCCCTAATTAAGGTAGTCGAACTCCTGGAGAAGGACGATGTTTCCCTCAAGCTAATCCTGAAGGAGCTGGCCGGGGGGGTTAAGGCTGAATACGCCGCCCTTATGACCAAGAAGGAAAAACAGCTCCGGCCAATCTGCACCTTTAGCCAGAGGGGAGAAAGCCCCACGCTAACCCGAGAACTGACCACGCTGGCTTACCCAGTGGTCGAGGAAGGCAGGCCGCTCATCCTGCTTGAGGGCAATTCTACCGACCCAGAAGTTCAGGGCAAGTTCAACCAGCTTGGCATCTCCTCTGGCTTTCTGCTTCCCCTGCAGGTGAGAAAACGCCTGCTGGGGGTGATAGGATTTCTGCGCTTCAAAGGGCAATTCATGAGCCACGACGTGGAGAAAATAAAAGTCGCCTGTACCGCGATGGCACTGATATTGGAAAACGATCGACTGGAGGAGGAAGTAAAGCTGCGGGGAATGGCTGCAGAAGAATATCAGCCGGTTCTGGAACAGCGACGAAGGGAAATAGTAGGTCTGAACCGACTTCTCCGTGATCAGCAACAGAAGCTGCAGGAGATAAACGAACTTCACCAATCGCTCCGGCTCCGTTATGTTAACTTATTGAAGTCGCTGGTGGCCCTCGTTGAAACTGGCGATCCCTCGGGGAAAGGACGCTCTGCACTGGTAGCCGAATGGATTGTTCCCCTGGCCGAGGCATTGGGGGCGAAAACTGAGGGTCTGGCCGAGGCTGCCTATTTGCACGACATAGGAGAGATCGGCAGCCTGGGGCAAGAACTCACCCTGGAGGAGAAGGAAGAGCAGCTCAAAAATCACCCGCTTCTGGCGGAGAAACTGGCTCAGGAGATGAGACTTCCTCCAGAGGTATGTCAGGCGATTCGACATCATCATGAGAACTGGGATGGCAGCGGTTACCCTGAAGGGCTGGCGGGGGAGAAAATTCCGCTGGGTGGCCGACTCTTGCGCGTCTTGGACGAATGGGCTGCCTTCGTGGCCGAGGGACTTAATCAGGAGGCGGGCCTAGCTCGACTGAAAGCCCAGGCGGGCCGAGAGCTGGACCCTCAGGTCGTGGAGGCCTTCTCCAAGCTGGTGAAGAAGGCCGAGCCTCCACCTGAGGTTGAACTCGTCTCCACCGTCTCCCATGAGCTTCGCTCCCCCCTTGCCTCCCTCGTAGGCTACAGCGAACTGCTAGCCTCCCTGGAAAACCTTGACCCGGTGGCCAAGAAGCGGGCGGAGGAAATCCATGCCGAGGCCCTTCGGATGAACAAGATGGTGCAGAATCTCTTAGACCTCTCACGGATGGAGTTAGGCCGTCTAGAACCTGAGCTGGAAGAGGTTGATCTGAGACAGCTCATAAATCAAGCCCTGGAAGGAGTACGCGTCAGGGCCCCAGAACATAAGTTCACCGCCAGAGTGCCGGAGAGCCTGCCCCCGGTGGAAGCTGATCCAGACCTCATCCTTCAGGTGCTGGACAACCTGCTGGATAACGCCGTCAAGTACTCCCCAGCGGGAAGTCAGGTAACTGTGGAGGCCCGCCGAAATAAGGCGGAGGTGCAGGTTAGCATCTCCGATCAGGGAATCGGCATCCCCCGGGATAAGCTGGAGGCCGTCTTTGAAAAATTCTACCGGGTGGACAGCCCTCTGAAGAGCAAGGTGCCCGGGGCAGGCCTGGGCTTAAGCCTTTGCCAGCGCATCGTTGAAGCACACGGAGGGCGCATCTGGGCAGAAAGCCAGGAGAACAAGGGCTCCACCTTCCACTTCACCCTGCCGGTCAAGAGGGAAAGGGGGAGAAAGGCTTGAAGAAGGTGCTGGTAGCTGATGATGACCCCAGGCTCCGTGAACTCATCAGGATTACCCTGGAGGGAGAGTTTGATCTGCTCGAGGCGGAGGATGGGGAAGCAGCCTTGAAAATAAGTCAGCAGGAAAGTCCTGATCTGGTTCTGCTTGATGTGATGATGCCAAAGCTGGACGGGTTTGAGGTCTGTCGCCGACTAAAGGCCAGCAGCTCCACCAACTCCATTCGAGTGATAATGCTCACCGCCAGAGCCGGGAGGGAGGATCGGCGCCGAGGTCAGGAGGCGGGAGCCGATGATTACTTCATCAAGCCTTTCAGCCCTAAGGCTTTGCTAGACAAAGTGCACGAGGTTCTGAGTCTTTAGGGCATGGATATGGAGCAGCAGGGACTGCCCTCTCTTGAGGATATGGCGCTGGAGCAGATGAAGCTCTACGCAGAGGACCTAAGGGAGCTTTATCGCCTGGAGCGCCGCCGGCGGGAGGAGTTGGCCGAGGAAAAGCTCATCCTGGAGTACCGCCTCAAGGAGCTCAAGGCGCTGAACGAGCTCTTTCAGTCCCACCTCAAGGAGCGCTTTGAGCTTGAAGAGGTGCTCAAGGAGCTGCTTGAGGAGCTAAAAAGGCTGGCCGGCGAACTTCAAGGCAGGCCAGCAGAGCGGCTGGAAAAGCTTATCGCCAGGGCAGAAGTCAGGATCACCAAGACTAAACCAGCAGCTCCAGAACCAGAGCAGTAGCTCGAACAGGCTCGCCGTTAGCCAGGAGACGGCCATGGAGTTCCTCACGACTCACTACTTGCAGAGCTCCTGCGAAATAGTCGAAAGTACCACAAGGGGCGTGACTAAAGGACTATTGATAGAGGCCACTCCCCATTCCACACTTGAGCTAGAGTGCCAATTGGGGGAGTTCCCCCCGAGCTACCGGCGAGGATAGGCTAATGAGCGAGATAGAAGAGCTGAGGAAGTTGCTTGAGGAACGCGATAGGCTGGTACGGCTTATTGAGCAGCGAGAGCGCGAGATCCGTGCCCTCGCTGAACAGCAGCAAAAGGTGCTCAACGAGCGAGCCCGCATGATCGAAGAGCTGCAGGCGCGCAACCGAGAGCTTTCCATCCTGCTCTCGGTGATCAAGGCTGCCTCCCAGTCCCTGGACCTGTCGGAGATGCTGCATGCCACCTTAGAGAAGCTGACCAGCGAGCTGGAGCTAACGTGTGGCTTCGTCCACCTGTTTGAGGGGAAAAGGCTCATCCTGAAGGCCTCCATAGGGCTAACGCCCACGCTCCAGGAGACCCTTTCCTCCCTCGAACCAGGAGAAGCTTTCATCGCCGAGGTTCTCAAATCGCCGACCCCCTTCGTCGTGAATGACTTAGAAAACGAGTTAGCGCCTGTTTTGCTATCGCTGACCGGGATAGATTGCAGTTCGTATTTAGGATTATCCCTCAGGAGTGGAGAGGAGGCGCTCGGAGTGCTCAGCCTGGGCTCACACCTTAAGCAAGCTTTCGGTGCAGCCGAGGTAAATCTCCTCTCAGGCATCGCCAGAGAGCTGTCCATCACCATTCAAAACGCTCGGCTTTTCCAGGAGGTCAAGGAAACAGGCGAGGAACTACAGTTTGTAAGCCAACTGGAACATATTATGGCCTCAGGATTGGACCTGCGCCAGGGCTTCGACAGATTCATCCAAGAAATGCGAAGGTACCTCCCCGTTGATTGGGCCGGGGTAACGCTCATCGAGGGAGACCAGCTTCGCCTAGGCGCCGTGTCAGGTGGCCTCCGAGCCCTCTTCAAGGAGGAAGAGATACTGCCTCTTAAGGGCACCGCCACCGAATGGGTGTCCCAGCACCGAAGAGCCCTGGTGGAGGGCGACCTCGAGAAGGGGCATCTGTTCTGGACTGGGGAAAGGCATTTGCAAGCCGGGGCCAGAGCTATGGCCTATCTACCCCTCATTTTCGAAGGGGAGTGCTTCGGCGCCCTTATCCTGGGAAGCTCTCAGCCACGTGCCTTCGGCTCCAGGGAGCTGAGGCTTTTTGAACTGCTGGCGGCCGCGGTTGCTCCAATCATCAAGAATGATCTCCTTCACAGCGAGGTACAACAGGCACTTGAAGAGGAAAAAAGGGCAAAGGAAGAGCTCTCCAGAGCGGCTGATGAGATGGTGAACCTCGCCGTATATATAGCCGGAGTCCTGGAACCCGCCAGCCGGCGGCATGCCGAGAGGGTGGCCGGACTCTGCTCCCTTCTGGGGGAAAAACTGGGTCTCCCCCAGGAGGAGATAAAGAAGCTCGAAAGAGCGGCCGAATTGCACAACCTTGGCCTGACATTTTTTGTTCCCCGAGAGATAGTCCACAAGCGGCCGGAGGCCCGTGCTCCCGAGGAGCAGGAGATTTATAAAAGCCATATTACCCGCTGGTGTGGCTTGCTCTCTCAAATACCTCAGCTTCGGGAGCTGGTGCCCTACATCGAAGCCCACCATGAAAGATATGATGGCAGCGGATACCCCAAAGGTCTCAAGGGAGACCAGATGCGCCTGGAGGCTCATATCCTCATCGTGGCCCATGCCTTCGACGCCATGACGGAGCTCC